>NZ_JBLWTN010000023.1:0-91558 GCF_048270125.1 Thalassoglobus sp.
GTTCACTAATTCATCAACCTCACCCCCGCGCTCGCCACGCCCATCACTTCACTCCGTTCCGTTCTGGGTCGTGCCACCCGCCCGATCGTTTTTTTCATATTCATATTGTTTTTCTGAAATCGTATCTGGTTTTATTGAATTCTCATCTAGTGGTTGAATAGTAACCCAACATTTTGAGTACTTGAATTCGTCTTGAATTATCGTCGGTCGAATTCCGACAAGTTTTTTTGTTTTCGGTTGTCACAAACCGTCGGCCTCCGATCTTAATACGGAGCTCGGAAGGAACTGCAACGTTTCGAGTGAACGACCATCGTTCTCAGCCTTGTTGGGTTACGCGAATCTCCAATTGAAACAGAGTTGCAAGAAACAATGCCAACGGTTTCCAGCAACCAAAACAAACTCTCATCCGCTTCACCCCAACTTACCACTGCTTGTGCCCTTGCTTGCTGATGATGATGTTCTTTATATTTCGTTGACCATATCCAGTGCGCCGTTGAGGATGCCGAGGTACCAGAAGACGATGCTGAAGACGATGTAAATGATGAAGGCTGCAACGCCGGCCCAGCAGGCCCAGCCGGCGGCATTTGCGAATGTCTTTAAGCTGCGGCGGGCGTTTTCTTCAAACTGTGGGCTGAGGCGGTGCAGTGCCTCGGGGACGGTTCCGGATGTCTCTGCGACATAAACCGTTTGGATAAACTCCATCGGAAAGAGTCCGCTAAGCTCGAAGGTTTCGGTGAGAGTTTCTCCGTTGTTGATGTCACGAATCATTCCGTCGGCACTTGCGATGAAGGCTCCGTTCGAAGTGGCTCGCAAGCTGGAGTCGAGACAATCGTCAATTGGCATGCCAGCGTTTTGGGTCAAATGAAACGCCCAGGAGAAACGGGCAATCGCGAAATCCTGCAGGCACCTGCCGACAACGGGGACCGCCATCAGCACTCGGTAAACCACTCGCTGAGCGGTCAGTGATTGAAAGATCAGCTTGTAGGCGACAAACAGGGAAATAATCCCCATTGCCCAAAAGCCAAGCCAGGTCAGAGCTCCCGATGCGCCCATCAGTCCCCAACCAAGAACGTCCACAGGAGTTCCCGTTGCATTGCCGATAATCCCGAGCAGAAAGATCATGCCTGCGATTACGAAGACTGCGACCGTCAACTGCACCAACGGCATGGTGATTTGAGAAATGAAGTCTTTTCGCAGCCGGAGGTTGTTCTCGTAATGCGTTGAAAGTGCTTTCAGAGCTTCCGGCAGCGATCCGGTGTATTCTCCAATCTGGGCAACATCTGCAAAAAGATCCGGAAAAAAGGCCCCGTGGGACTCAATCGAAGCAGTCAGATCTCCGCCCGATTTTATCTGATCTTCCATGTCGTTCAGGACCGACTTCATCTTCCCTGAACTCCGCTTGGCAGCCATTTCCAGTGATCGAACGAGGTCAATCCCGGCATGCAGAGAGGTTCCCAACGACTGACACAGAAATGCCAGCTCTTTTTGTGTCGCCCGGGGTGAGAGCAAAGGCACGGGATTTCCTCAATTGAGATTTGGCAAATTTTCTGAACAGGAATGTCTGATCCAATGGCCCTTGCGAATTTGCAAAGGAGTCGTACTTACCTATGATTGCGGCAACGATCTTGAAGTTTACGAAAAAATCTGCAATCTGTTGGATGTCATTCTACGAGTTCGACAATCCACAGGAAATTCCTCATCTTTTAATATAGTGTAAGAAAGGGCGTTCCTTTGAGCGACCAACTTGAACAACAAGCTGATGCAGCCCGCAAGCGGCTCGACGAAGAAGCAGTCCGCATCGTCCAACTTCACTTCGACCCGGAACTGGGTGCCCCATTCTGGTTGGAGAAGGCGAAGGAGTACGACTTCAACCCGCTGACCGATGTGAAATGCTTCGACGACTTGAAGAAGTTTCCACTCTTCGAAGACGACTGGTTCCGCGGCGGACCTGTCGAACGCTTCCTGCCGAAGAAATGGCACAACGAATATAAATACACATTCGAAACTGGTGGAACGACCGGAATTCCGAAGTCTCGCTGCGTCGTGAGAGATCACTTCATCGATTACGAACAGTTCTCGGATACACTTTCCGATGAAGATTTTCCACGTGGCTCAAACTGGCTGATGCTCGGCCCATCGGGACCGCGCCGCTTGCGACTGGCAGTCGAGCACTTGTGCCAGTACCGGGGCGGAATTTGTTTCTGTGTCGATCTTGATCCTCGCTGGGTGGTGAAGTTGCTCAAGAAGGGGGATGTCGAATCGGCAAAGGCTTACGCTGATCACGTTATCGATCAGGCATACACCGTGCTGACCGCCAACCATGATATCAAGTGCATGTTTGCGACCCCGAAACTCCTCGAAGCGCTCGCTATGCGGTTGCTTGACGAGGGGACAAGCATCGCCGAAGTCGGCATCAAAGGGATCTTCGCAGGCGGAACAGAGTTTACACCGCAGTGGTATCGATTCTGCAAAGAAGAACTTCTTGGCCCTGATGTGTTCATCACCCCGACTTACGGGAACACACTGATGGGGCTCGCCTGCGGAAAGCCATTCGATCCGGCAGACGAATTCAAAATCACCTATTACGCTCCGCAGCCGCGAGCTGCCATCGAAGTTGTTGACTTTGATGACTACAACAAAGTCGTCGGCTACGGAGAAACCGGTCGCGTGAAACTGACGACACTGACCGAAGAACTCTTCATTCCGGGATTCATGGAACGTGACGAAGGGGAGCGTGAGCTTCCTTGCGAAAAATTCGCCTGGGACGGAATCAGCGGCGTCCGACCGTTCCACGTCTTCGCCAAGAAAACGACTGTCGGTGTTTACTAAGTAGTTTTAAAAGATGAACGTGAACTGTCTATTGGACATGAGTGATTCATCACGTGAGAAGCGTTCTTCACGGACGCAAGAAACACGAAAGTGTTCTTAAACAGTTTTGAATGAGATGTACGCGAGCTGTCTCGTGGGCATGAGTGATTCATTACATGAGACGCGTTCTTCACGGACACAAGAAACACGAAAGTGTTCTAGAACAGTTTTTGCATTCACATGAAATACAACGATTTGATCGTCCTGGTTCCTTGCCATAGCCTGGAAGATTTCCCAACGGAACTTGGAGAAGAGGCCGCTGCCAGTTTATTGAATGCTTTTTCGATTCTCTGGCACCCTTCGCTTCTTGCATCAACTGGTGCATTTCCGAAATGGGAGCGTTCCGATGAGTCGTTGAGTGTGCAGGACAATCGGCTGGTCGTCGTTCCGACTCCTTGTGACGAGTGGGTTCCCGCAACTTGGGTTGAACGTGCACGTCGTGAAGGCTGCGTGGTCATCAGCGGGGAACACGACCGAGAGGAAATGCTTCATCAGGCATTGGAACCGCTCGAATTGGAGCACGCGGTCGATTCGGATCTTGTCGCTGACTTTCTGGCGCTCGGGACTGTGTATCTTCAAGTTGAGCTGCTGACTCGTCACATGCGGAACTTCAGCCACCTGGATGAATCCCACATGCAGCGAGAAGCGATCGCTGCTGCACAAGCTGCCATCAACCATGATGTTGAAGCGACACGCAAGCACTTGAGCCACTGCTTCGAGATGCTGCTTGAATGCCGGGAGCGATTTTATCCGGTTGCTTGCTATCTGATTGACTTGTGTCTGGTGAATCCAGACTTCGCCAGTGATGAGTTAAAAACGCTGGTTGAAAGTTCCGCGCCGACGAACCTGTTGGCCACAGCTGCCGACTGGGAAACAATCGCCGAGAAGGATGCCTCCTGGTCTCAAACGATTGGGAACTCGATCAAAGCGGGAACTTTGGAGCTGATCGGCGGAGAACAGACAGAGCTGCCGACTCCGTTAATGGCACTCGATTCAACGTTATGGCAGCTGCGAAAAGGACGGGCCACACTCGAAAGGCTCTTTGATGCCAAGCCAACAACGTGGGCGCGGAAACGCTTTGGGCTGGGAAGTCACCTGCCGCAAATACTGGATCGACTCGGCTACACAGCCGGGCTTCATTTTGTCATGGACGATGGAATCTATCCGGACGATGAACAAACTCTCATGCGATGGGAGGGCTCCGACGGGACTGCGATTGATGCCTTCAGCCGCATCCCACTTGCTGCGGACAGCGCGGGGAGTTTCCTGAGGTTCCCGGTTCGGATGGCTGAGTCGATGGACTACGACCACACCGCAGCCGTTGTGTTCGCACGCTGGCCGAAAATGAAAACTCCCTGGTTGGAGGATCTGCGACGTGCCTCAGCTTACGCTCCGGTTCTTGGAAAGTTCGTTACCTTCTCCGAGTTCTTCGAGACGTCTGACTCCCAGGGACGGATGTCCGATTTTAATACGAGCGCGTACTTTACGCTCGACTTGATTCAATCGGTTGCGAAAGAAGAGAAGAATCCGATCAGCCGCTGGACTGAATACTGGGAGCGCCGACGACGCTTTGAATCAGTCGACTGGGCGAAACAACTTGTCAGCCTGTTGAGCAAAGGAGTCGGCTCGTTACCCGAGGAAAACAAACTGGAGAGCTTGCTCGAAGCTGCCCATTCCGAGGCCAGCAGCGAGACCCTTTCAACATTTGATGGGGAACTTTCAGAAACCGAGCAAGCTGTTGAGAAAGATCTTTCTCGAATCTTCGCCAGCAAAGGGCAAGCCGGAAAAGGAATGTTGCTGGTCAATCCGCAATCGTTTGCTCGTAAGTCTCTAATCAAATGGAAAGCAGGCCAACCGGGGACCGATCGGGGAATTCTCCAACGACAAATCGATCAATCTGGAAGCTGCGCACTTGTCGACTTGCCACCTTGTGGATTTCTTTGGGTCTCTGCGAATGGGGATCAAGCGCAGTCGCCTGTTGGCAAAACAGCGATGGCGGAAGATTTGACGTTGCGAAATGAACTGTTTCAAGTCGCATTGAGCGATGTCACCGGAGGGATCGCCCGTGTCTCAACATACACACGCAGCCCGAATCGTGTGAGTCAACAAATCGCTTTTCGATTTCCGCGAGAGCGAACAGTCGTCGTCGAAGATGGTGAAGAACGTGAGTCGTTCAAGACCTACTATTCATTCATGCAAATGCGAGAATCCCGCGTCCTCAGTGCGGGACCGGTTGTTGGAGAAATTGAAACGATTGGCGACTTGGTCGACGGTCAAAATGATGAAGTTGTTGCCACGTATCGACAGGTTACACGCGTTGTGCGAGGACGTCCGAATGTCGATGTCGAGATCGAACTCGACCTGAAAAAGACTCCCAGTGGAGACCCGTGGACAAACTACATCGGTTGCCGATTTGCCTGGAAACATACCACGGCATCGCTGACCGGCTCCATGCAGCAAGCTGCCCATGCTGTCGGCAAGCAGCGAATTGAAGCGCCGCAATATCTGGAGATCGCGGACGATGATTTTCGCACCACTATCCTCACGCCGGGATACCCGTTTCATCGAAAAACTGGCGACCGCATGATTGATACGCTGCTGATCACTGAAGGCGAGACGAAACGAAAGTTCCAGTTCAGTATCGCGGTTGACGTCAAATATCCGATGCAGGCACATCTCGATGCGTTCTCAGAGCCACTGGTCATTCCAACTGACACGGCTCCCCCTGAAGGAGGTCAGCAAGGCTGGCTGTTCTTTGCAGGGGCTGCGAATGTGTTGCTGACACGAATTTTGCCCACTCACAAAAATGCAGAGAAAACTGGTTTCATTGTTCGACTTCTCGAAACCGAAGGTCGCACAAAAACATTCCCGCTTAAATGCTTCCGCACCCCGCAAGCGGCCCGGCAAGTCAATTTCCAGGGTGAAACAATTCACAGCTTGCACGTCCAGGACGATCAGGTGATGGTTGAAATCGCTCCCTATGAAATTTGCGACGTCGAACTGACATTTGATTCGTGATCATCAAGAACGAAACAAGATGAAAACGCAAATTCTAAATTGCACACTTCAACTTGTTCAGGGTGACCTGACAGATCAAAAAGTCGATGCCATTGTCAATGCTGCCAACTCTTCACTGGCGGGTGGAGGAGGTGTTGATGGAGCGATTCATCGGGCAGGTGGCCCGTCGATTATGGAAGAGACCGACGCTCGCTACCCGGATGGATGCGAAACCGGAAATGCCGTCATCAGCTCAGCTGGAAATCTTCCCTGCAAGTTTGTGATCCATACGGTTGGCCCGGTCTGGCAAGGGGGAATCCGACGAGAACCGGAGCTTCTGAAAAGTGCGTACCGCAACAGCTTGCAACTGGCAGTTGACCACCAGTGTGAATCGGTGGCTTTTCCTGCAGTCAGTGCCGGCGTCTACGGCTATCCGATGGATCTTGCAGCAGCGCATGCACTCATGAGCGTCGCTGAGTTTTTGAGAGAACATGAAGCCCCGACGCTTGTGCGCTTCGTGCTGTTTGACAGCGGAGCATATGGGGCCTTCTCGCACGCATTGGAAAACGTCGCGAAGATCGCACAGAAATGGTAAAAGCTGTTCGCCGAACACGTGCAAGTGTCCGGCGAAAACTGGCTTCGTATTCTTCTACAATCCGCGAGCTTCTTTCATTTTCTCAACGTAGGCTTTGGCAAGTTCTTCGACTCGCTTCATGTCTCCTTTTTCGAGAGCCTCTTTTTCGACAAGTGCGCTTCCCAGACCGACAGCACACGCACCTGCTTTCACAAAACTCGGTAATGTGTCGAGATTGACACCTCCTGTTGGAAGCAGCCGAATTTGCGGCAGCGGACCGTGAACTGCTTTAAGATATGACGGGCCGCCAACGTCTGCCGGGAAGACTTTGACGATGTCCGCTCCAGCTTCCCAGGCTGTGAGAATTTCGGTTGGAGTAAACGCCCCGGCCATCACCAGTTTGCTGTACCGTTGGCACAGTTTGATGACTTCGACGTTCACCGTGGGAGTGACGATGTACTCCGCTCCAGCGAGAATCGCGGCTCGTGCAGTTTCTGGATCGAGAACAGTTCCTGCTCCGAGGAGAACCCGGTCACCGATGTTGTCTCGCAATTGCTTGATGATGTCTACGACACCGGGAACGGTGAACGTCACTTCGATGACATCAATTCCCCCTGCGTACAACGCCTCAGCGACCTCCAGAAGTCGATCTCCGTTCGAGGCGCGAATGATCGCAACCAGCCCCAGATCGAGAACACGTTTCAGATCCGTTTCTTTACTCATCGTAATGTTTGCCAAATTGAATAGGTGTCTAAGAATTGATCCGAAAACCCGGATTTGGCCTCTCAAACAGTGAGAAAGCCCTTCTATGCACATGCAGAGGTGATCGGATCAATTCTAAATGTTCTGTCTCTTTCCTGCCCAGCAAAGACCGGCTCAATCGATAGAATTTTCGCCAGAGATGCTGACTTTCGTCAAATGATATCGACAATTTGCTCTAACCGACAACACAGTCTGAAATGGACCTTAAAGCATCCTGACTTTTCAACCTGAAAAACCGGCGCGTAGAAAGTGATGCACAACGATTGGAATTGTTTCGCAGCTTTGGCCATAATCAAAGTCTTCAACCTTGAACTTCATCTGGAGAAAATGATGACTCGATTTTATACCTGCCTGTTCGCAGCACTTCTGTCTGCCAACCTTTTCGCAGCGGACGGAAAAACCCTGTTTAACGGCAAAGATCTTTCTGGCTGGGATGGTGATCCGAAGCTGTGGTCAGTCAAAGATGGAGTGATTCATGGAGAAACAACTGACGAAGTCAAAGCGAATGGAAATACATTCCTGATTTGGCAAGGCGGAAAGCTCGACGATTTCGAACTGCGTCTGACGTTCCGCTGCACGGAGAGTAATAATTCTGGAATTCAATATCGCTCACGCCACATCACAGAAGGAAAACCTCGCAATCAGTGGGTCGTGCGTGGCTATCAACATGAAATCCGAAACGAGAACAAATTCCCCAACGTCTCGGGATTCATTTATGACGAAGGTGGCAAACGGGGACGCATTTGCCTGGCTGGGGAAAAAGCAGAGTGGAACGAGGATGGGAAGAAAGTCCTTGGAAACCTGATTGACGCAGAGGGATACGAAAAGCTCTTCAAACTGAATGAGTGGAACGACGTTCGAATTGTCGCCAAAGGAAATCACATTCAACACTATATGAACGACAAACTTGTCCTCGACTTTACCGACAATCACCCCGAACTCGCACTCTCCGAAGGAATTTTGGCTCTGCAACTTCATGCAGGAAAACCGATGTGGGTCGAGTTCAAAGACATCACATTGGAAGAGCTCAAGTAACAAAGAGTCGAGTCAGTCCGAAAACTTGTGGAATGGCCGCTTCTCAGTCTTTGAGAGAGCGAATTCAGGTTTCAGGTCTGGTCTGAACATTTTCTCAGACGAACGCTTCCCGCATCAGTCAGCTTGTGCGGGGAGCGTTTAGTTTTCCACACACGATGTTCCCCAGCGATCCTTCAACGTCGAGGATGTTTCATGTCGAACTCAGCAAAGAAAATCGCGCTTGGAGTTTCGCTGATCGCTGTTCTCATCGCAGCCTGGGTCAGTGTCGTTCGAAGAACAGACGATGCACTCGTTGTCTATTGTGCACACGATTTAATTTTTGCCGAAGAAATCCTGCATGACTTCGAAAAGGAAACCGGCATCAAAGTGATCATTGTCGGCGACACGGAAGCGACGAAATCTTTGGGGCTGGTGCAACGTTTGATTCGTGAGAAGAACAACCCGAAGTGTGATCTCTTCTGGAACAATCAGGTACTCGGGACTATCGATCTTGCTGAGCAGGGACTTCTTCAGCCCTACAAAGGTTCCGGATATGAACGGATCCCGAGTCAATTCAAAGATCCGGAAGGTTTGTGGACTGGGTTCGCTGGTCGAATGCGCGTGTGGATTTACAACAACGAAACAGTGACCGGTGACGAGCAAGCCATAGTGGAGCAATTTGAAACCGGCGACTTGTCTCGCATGGCGATTGCCATGCCGATCTACGGCACCACGCTTTCGCATTTCAGCATTCTCTGGCAGGATCTTGGTGAGAAGGGAATGAAAGCATGGTTCGAAGATTTGCAGCAACGCGGATGCAAAATTGTCCCGGGGAATTCGACGGTCAAGAATCTGGTCGCGGAAGGAGTTTGTGATATTGGCTGGACTGATAGTGACGACTTCTTTGTCGGATTGGACGATGGAGCTGATGTCTCGATGTTACCAATTCGAGCGAATGGAAAAACAATTTGTCTGCCGAACAGTGTCGCGATCATTCGTGGAACTAAAAAGCAAGAAGATGCCGCCCGGCTCATGGACTACCTGCTTTCGGAAAAGATCGAGTTGGCTTTGGCGAAGTCCGCAGCCCGGCAAATTCCATTAGGCCCCTTCGAGAGTGGCGACTTACCAGACGATGTCAAACCGCTCGCAGAGTGGGCGAAAGAATCGGTCGACGTGACGCAATTTTCTCAATCGCGAAACGAATGCTTGAAGTGGCTGGAGTCCGAACTTTTAGAACAGAATCCCGTTGCTCCTCTCGGTGAATAACGTTATCCATCAAGGGAAAAACTGGAGACCACGAGAGAGTCCGCGCACACCATTCCTGAAATTGCTGATTAGCAGTTTTCGAAGGTGTTCAGGTTCTGACTCGTGGACATGTGCGATTTTCGACATAAGAAGCACTCTCCACCGACTCAACAGGTATTGCAAAATGTTCCGGAAACGACCGATCAAGCCAAGAGATTGAAAGAAATCATAAACGGTGAATTGGACGGAAGCACTCATTTGGTCAGCCGGTCGAAGTTTGATCCTCGCGATCATCGGGACGGTTATCGCCAATGGGCTGCAGACTTGGCTTCGCGGTTTGAGCGGAGCTAAGAAAAAGAGAGCATGGGGCGGGTTGCTGTTACCGTTTTTTGTTCCCTCTTTGATGACCGGTTACTGCTACCGCGACACAGCGATGTCATTGATTCATTTTCCCTGGGCCAAGGAAATTCTGTATGGCCTGATTGTGATGATGCAGGCGGTCCCGGTTGCTGTCATCATTCTGGAGTTTTCCTCCAGCCCAGCCACGTCTGCCACTGCTCTCTATTCCGGCGGGCTGATGAAATTGGCATCGACTGAACGCTGGAAGCTCTTTCTGACATCCCGGTTTCAGTATTCGTTAGCAGCGTTCTGTTTGCTGTTCGTGCTCTCGTTTCAGGAAGCAGATCTGGCTGCCTTAATGCAGGCTTCAGGGTGGACCGAATGGATGTTCACTAAGCATGTGGGGGGGCTGGCACTTCAAGAAACGATTTCTCTGACTCTCTGGCCGATTCTGATACAGATTCCGTTTTTGGTTCCGATCGTGCTCTGGTTAGGAAAAGCAGGTGACCGGAATTTCAACATCATTGAGCGATCAACCCTCTCTCAACCGGGGCGTGACTGGTTCTGCACGGCGTGGCTGTCGCTTGCCATTGCCATTGTGGTGATTGTTCCAGGCTCACAACTCATCCGAGGGATCTTCATCGGATTCGGAAGTTTGTTCCTGCAGCCTTCGACTTTTCGAGAGCTGAGTGATGCACTTCTCATTGCCGGAACGACGACAGTGGGAACTTTGGGGCTGGCGGTGGCATGTCGTTTTTTCCTGATTCAAAATGGATCATCTGCCGGTCGCTGGTTGCTATTTTGCCTGCTGATACCGGGCTCAATGGGGAATTTGGCATTAGGTTTGATGCTTGCGGGGATTTTTCAAACAGAACCATTTCAGATTGCGTACGACACACCAGTTCCCCTCGTACTTGGGGAAATCCTGGCAATTCTCCCGCGTACCTTAATTCTATTACACTGTTTGAGTCGCATGAATTTCCCAGCTTCCGAATACCTTGTCGAGATGCTGAAATCCTCGCCTGATGTGCGTCAACGTGATCAGGCGATTGAGCTTGCGTGGCAAACACAAGGTAGAATTCGGTTCATCACGGTGGCAATTGTCGGGTTTTGGGCGTACTTCGAAGTGATGCTTCCGTCGATTCTGGCGATGCCTGGATTGGCTCCGGTCGGTTTGGTTTTGTACAATAATCTCCACTACGGTCGCATCGCAGCGTTGGGAGCAAAGCTCGCTTTAGCGTTTATGTTTCCGTTCCTGATCGCTCTCGGAGTTCTCCAGTTGCGCAAACTTTGGTCTCGTCTTTTATTGAACTAAGAAGCGGGGAATTGGTCGGGGAAAGTCAGGATTACATGCAGTTCCCATCTTTCTCTACCCATTTTTTCCAGCCACTACTCACTTTCAGGGGATGGTTCTCAAGAATCTGACCCCTTCGACGAATCGCATGGCATGAACTCTGAACTCTGGAATTTGCAAAAGATTCACTTCGGACCGGTTGCTCGACCGCGTCTGCAGATTGA
Organism: Thalassoglobus sp.; assembly: GCF_048270125.1. NCBI lineage: Bacteria > Pseudomonadati > Planctomycetota > Planctomycetia > Planctomycetales > Planctomycetaceae > Thalassoglobus > Thalassoglobus sp. The sequence continues at coordinate 11,318 of NZ_JBLWTN010000023.1, forward strand.
GTCTTTGTCTATTCCGACCGGAGTGACAGCCCTACTCGGGAAATCGGGCGCGGGGAAAACGTCGCTGTTGAATCTGCTTGTTGGCTTCGAAAAGCCGCAGCAGGGGACGCTCTCGCAAATACGCCCTGAAAAGACACAAGGTCTGCTTCTCAGTTGGGTCCCCCCCGATTTCGGCTTGTGGCCGCATCTCACAGTGCAGCAGCATCTTCAAGTTGTTGCGAGTGAGAATGATGCTCTCGTCGCTGAATTGCTTCAGGCGTTCGACCTGGAAAGTGTTCGCGATCAAAAGCCAGAAACGCTCTCGATGGGAGAACGGGCACGTGTCTCAGTTGCGCGGGCTTTGGCATCGCAATCAAAAATTCTGGTGATGGACGAACCGTTTGCGCATGTCGACCCGGGACGCGTCGACCGATACTGGCAAGCCTTACGAAAACACCTTCTCTCAAACAATTCCTCGCTGATCTTTTCGAGTCACTCTCCCCAGGTTGTCATGCGGGAAGCCGATCAGGTTCTCTGTCTTGATCAGGGAAAAATCCTCTGGCAAGGAGATCCGCAATCGCTGTACAACTCGCCACCCAGCAAATCGCTGGCACTGATGATGGGGCCTGCGAACTGGATTGAGAACGCCGACTCAATCGCGGGAATCAGCGAACCGGTTGCGGGGCCTTGTTGCCTCCGACCGGAGCAGGTCCTCCTTGAAGAATCTGAATCAGCGAGTTGCACAATCGAGCATTCCTGGTTCGTTGGCTCTCATCAGGAGACGGAGGTCTCTCTCGATGGACACCAGAAAATCGAAACGTTCTATCATCGCCCTTTCATCAAACCTCTTCCAAAAGGAACCAGGGTTGCCTTGCGGGTGGTGACGAGTTGCATTCTCTTCATCAGTCTTCTGATGTTGAATGGATGTCGCGAATCGTCCGGTGATGAACCGAGATTGCGTGTGGGCAAGCCGAGCCAGTTTCTTCTCCCCGCTGAAGGAGCGATGCTTCCAGCAGCTCGAGGAATGACCTTCTCTCCGAATGAAGATTTATTGATTCTGGACAACGTTGGTCGAGTGCTTCGCTACGATTCTGCAGGAAAACTTTTAACCAAGTGGTGGATGCCAGAGTATGATGTTGGACGCCCCGAAGGTGTCTGCGTGATGCAGAATGGTCACATTGCCGTTGCGGATACCCACTACCATCGCGTGGTGATCTTTGATGATCAATGCAATGTTGTGCGAATGTTTGGAGAGAGCGGACATGGTGAAGGGCAATTCATCTACTCTTCAGCAGTGACTCAAGACCCAGATGGTTTTTTGTATGTCGCTGAGTATGGTGGGAACGACCGGGTTCAGAAATTCACTGCGGAGGGTGAATTCGTTTTAATGTTTGGAGCAGTAGGGACAGAAGAAGGTGAGTTTCAACGTCCCAGTGGATTGGTCTGGCACGAGGGTGTGATTTACGTTGCCGATGCTATTAACAATCGAATTCAGGCATTTTCACCGAACGGGAAATTTCTCCGTGTGGTTGCCGATGCAAAGTCGACCGGATTGTATTATCCGTACGATATCGCCATCGGACCTGACGGTTCGCTGTTCGTACCGGAATACGGAGCCGGGCGAATTTCGCAGATTTCAATAGAGGGTGAAGTGATCGGACGTTATGGACAAGAAGGACGTGGGGAAGGACAATTCTGGACACCTTGGGGAATTGCCGTGAGCCATTCCGGAAAGATTACGATTGCCGACACCGGAAACAGAAGAGTTGTTGAATTACAGATGAAGTAGTAATTGAAGAAGTAGGAATTGAAAGTGAGAGACTTTCGTGTTTTTGATCTCCGTGAAGAGCCCATTTCGCATGTTGAAAAGTTCATTTCCACGAGACAGAACGTGAAGGCCAACATTGGATTTCCTCCAGGATTTCGGATCAGTGCATGTTGAATCGCATCCGTTTTTGTTCTCACGTTGATTTGGCAATTGCCATACTGAGGAAGCTGTGACGTTCAAACAAATCGTCAAACGTGTTTTCCCCGCTGCTCGTCACCGAGTGACGTGGATCGACGCACTGCCTCTACTCATCTTCCTCTCCTGCTATGCCGGCATTCTCTCAGCTCTTTCCTTTTCCGACAGACTGACCTTTTCACACCCCTGGGCGTTCTGCTGGATGGCAGTCTCGGTCTGGGTCTGGTGGATGGCGATCAACGGCTGGAGCGGCTTGAATCGTCGCCGGTCAACACAATCATTGATCGTTCGATTACTCCTGGTTGGAACGTTTGTCGCACTGATGGCGGGTCCACGAAGTGTGCGTACCAGTGACCAAATCTCGGTTGTCTATGCCGTCGACATTTCTGAATCGATTCATCCGGACCGGGTGACTGAAGCCCTGAATTTTGTCGCCACCACAACCGCAGAGAAGCCGAGTCAGGACGTTGCTGGCTGGATTGCATTTGGAAGCTCCGCAGCTGTCGAAGTTCCTCCGATTCAAACAGCCTTTGGCAGTACAATGTCGAACCCGGACGACATCCAATTCAATAGCCGCGTCGATCGGGATGCGACCAATATCGAAAATGCTCTGTCGTTGGCAGCTGCCATTCTTCCTGAAGATACGCTCGGAAGAATCGTCCTCATTAGCGACGGTTCGGAGACTTCGGGCGATTTAAAATCCGTATTGGATCAATTGAACTCGCGCGGTATTTCCGTGGATGTGATGCCGGTGAAATATAACTACACCGATGAAATTTGGATTGAACGACTTGACCTGCCACAAACCGTCAAACTGGGTGAACCGTACGAAGCTTCGGTGGTCATCTCATCGCTCAAACCGGGCAAAGGTCGCCTGATCATCGAGGAAAATGGGGAGCCTATTACTGACGAACCGATCGATGTCGAATTCAGCGAAGGGAAGAGCCGGGTCGATATCCCCATTTATCTGCGTACGCCTGGTTACTATGAATACAAAGCGAAGTTGATCCCTGAAGAGGGAACGGACGGTCGCGATGAAAACAACGAAGCCGTAGGCTACATCTATGTTGAAGGCGAAGGCAAAGTTCTCATCGTTGCAGACCCGTTACGCGATGATGACCGCGATTTCGAACGTCTCGTACAAGCGATTCAAGAGGGGGAACGGGCTGTTGAAGTTGTCGATTCTTACAAGTTCCCACGTGATCCGCTGTCGCTGCTTCCATACGATTGCGTGATCTTCGCAAACGTTCCGAACGATGCGTTCGACGAAGTGCAGTTGCAGGCGATGCGAGACGCCGTCTTCAATCAGGGGACCGGTTTTCTGATGATCGGCGGCGAGAACAGCTTCGGGCCGGGTGGGTATCATCGAAGTATTGTCGAAGAAACACTCCCTGTCACGATGGACATCACCAAGAAGAAAATTCTACCCAAAGGGGCATTGGCGATCATCCTGCACACTTGTGAATTTCCTGAAGGAAACACCTGGGCCAAACGCATCACTAAGCAGGCGATTAAAGTTCTCGGCAAGCAGGATGAAGTCGGAGTCATCGCCTACGGTCCGGGGGGAGAACAGTGGATTTTCGAATTGACTCCCGCTGGCGAATACGACTCGATGGTTCCGAAAATCAACGCGGCAGCCATCGGAGACATGCCCGCCTTTGGGCCGACGATGCAGATCGGTTTAGATGGACTCAAGAAGAGCGATGCTGCCACGAAGCACATGATCATCATTTCTGACGGCGATCCACAACTCGCTCCGCCGAGACTGATGCAGGATTTCATCAAAGAAAAAGTCAGCATCTCAACGGTCGCGATCTTCCCTCATGGCGGAACAGAAATTGGCACACTCCGAAACATCGCCAATGCGACTGAAGGACGTTATTACTTCCCAGCTGACCCAAACGAGTTACCATCGATTTTCATCAAGGAAGCGAAGACACTCAAGCGGAGCATGATTCAGGAAAAGGAAATCAATCCGCAAGTCGGTTTCCCTTCGCCGGTCCTGGAAGGAATTCCGGAACTCCCCAAGCTGAGTGGTTTCGTACTGACGTCCCTAAAAGAGAACGCGCTGACTGAGAATGTTCTTTTTGCCGTCCCCGACGATGCCGCTGAAGAAGAGACGGACCCCGTGCTGGCGATCTGGCGTTATGGCCTCGGAACGACCGCTGCGTTTACATCATCCCTGTCTAATCAATGGGCATCGGACTGGGTCGACTGGGAGCAGTACACTGCGTTTGTAAAGCAACTCCTCATTCGCATTTCACGCGTCGAAAAGGCGGGCCAGTTGAGAATGTGGACTTACAATTCCGGCGGACAGGGAGTCATCATGGTTGAAGACTTTCACCCAGAAGAAGATTTCCTCGACGTGGCTGCTAAAGTCTCCGGCCCCGGTGGCATGGAACTGACGATCCCCCTTAAACAAGTTGGTCCAAGACGATACCAGGGGACATTTCCGGTTGCAGACAAAGGGCAATTCCAGGTGACAGCACTCGGGAAATCTGGAGAACGGGAAGATCGGGTTCACGGCGGGTTTATCGTTTCGTACTCACCGGAATTCCTGAAGTTCACTTCAAACATGGGTACGCTCCAACAGATCAAAGAACAAACAAACGGGGAAGAACTCGATAGCACGACAACTGCCGAGCAGATCTATAATCGCCGCTCACCGAAGACCAGTTCGAAGCCAGTCTTCGACTGGTTCCTGATCGCCATCGCCTGTTTAATTCCGCTCGACGTCGCGGTCCGACGAGTTCAACTCGACTGGGTCGCTGTGATGCAGGCACTCGGAATAGGTCGCAAAGCAGAGACGACTCAGACGATGGGTGCTTTGCTCTCACGCAAAAAAGAAGTCGGCGAAAAGCTGAAGGCTCAAGCTGAATACAAACCGACCCCAACAGCAGGCGGCAAAAGCCCGTACATACAACAGCCCGTCAAACGGACAGCTTCGGAATCAAAACCAAAGCCGAAAACTCCAGAACAAACACCAGAAAGCCAGGCAGAGACAACGACCAGTCGGTTACTCGCCATCAAGCGAAAGCGGTCAGAAAACCAAGATGAAGAAGAGACGTAGCTGTTCGCAGTTGGTCGTAATTGATCCGATCACGAACTCCCTTTGAAAACGAATTCAAAATAAGAGCCGGACAATCGATTGTCCTGCAAAATGTTCCCATCAAGACAATCGCCAGCAAAGTACAACTCAGGAAAGCAGAATAATGACAGACGAGAACATCGCTGTACTTCAAGCTGAAGCAAACGAATTCAGCAACACGTTCAAAGCAGTCCGAGAAGAGATCGGCAAAGTGATTGTCGGTCAGGAACGCGTTGTTGAGGCCGCCCTGACAGCCATCATTTGCGGGGGCAATGTCCTTCTCGAAGGGGTTCCCGGTCTCGGAAAGACGGAACTGATCAAGGCGATGTCTCAGGTGCTTGACCTTGAATTTCGCCGGATTCAATTTACTCCCGATCTGATGCCAGCGGATATCATCGGAACGAACATGATGCAGCCCGATGAGAAAGGACGCTATCAGTTCGAGTTCCGCAAAGGTCCGATTTTCACTCAGTTGCTCCTCGCAGATGAAATCAATCGGGCGACCCCCAAAACGCAATCGGCACTTCTGGAAACAATGCAGGAAGGGACAGTCACAACAGCAGGGACCATTCATTCTCTGGAACAACCGTTCTTTGTGATGGCGACTCAAAACCCGCTCGAACAAGAAGGAACCTACCCACTCCCGGAAGCTCAACTGGATCGTTTCCTGTTCAAAGTCGACGTCCCCTTCGTTTCGTTGGCAGAGCTCAACGACATTGTGAACAGGACGATTCTCAGGCAGAAGATTGATGTCAACAAAATCCTCAGCGGTCCGCAGATCATGCACCTTCGGACAGTCTTGAACAAAGTCGTCGTCGCTGACCCGATGCGAGATTTTGCTTGCCGACTGGTCCTTGCGACACATCCTGAAACAGAGTTCTCTCCAGAAGGTGTGAAGAAATTCATTCGTTGGGGAGCCTCACCTCGCGCGGCTCAAGCATTGATCCGCGCGGCTCGCGTGCGAGCTCTCAGTGCCGGTCGTGTACATGTTTCCTTTGATGACATCAAATACTTTGCCGACGAAGTTCTCAAACACCGCACACTCCTGAACTACGACGGACAAGCTGAGAACGTCAGCGTGGGAGATTTGATCGACGAATGTGTTTCCGTACTTCCAGAACAAGCTGCGTAATCACTCACTTCATGTCTGATGCTATACATCAAAAAAGCGAGAGCGTTCAAATGTCATCACGTCAAAATGGGTCAGCAAGTCTTTATTTCATCGCAGGTTTCTGCTGTTTGACGATAGGCCTGAGTTCGTATGTCCGAAGCGCTGAGAAGGAAACCGATCTTGTGAAACGCTTTGAATCGAAAACATTTTCCGCGAGCAACGATCTCGATTTAGGATACCGGATGCTCTCACCGAAAAAGGTGGAGTCGGGCAAGAAATATCCTCTCGTCCTGTTTCTTCACGGAGCTGGTGAACGTGGAGAGGACAACAAAAAGCAATTAGTGCATGTGGCTCAGGAACTGGCAACCGACGAAATGCAGGCTCGACACCCCTGCTTTGTCATCGCTCCTCAAGCCCCCAATGAGACTCGCTGGGTTGAAGTAGACTGGGGACTGGATGCACACAAGATGCCAAAGACCCCTTCGGTTCCAATGGCTGCAACCTTTGAACTTCTAGAGCAACTCAAAAAAGACCTCCCGGTCGATGTGGATCGCATTTACATTTGCGGTCTCTCGATGGGTGGCTACGGAACCTGGGACGCCATACAGCGACACCCCGAGCTCTTTGCAGGTGCGATTTCAATATGCGGTGGAGGTGACCCTGCATATGCCGAACAGATTGCGAACGTCCCGGTTTGGGCGTTCCATGGAGATGCAGACACAGCTGTCAAAGTGCATCGATCTCGAGAGATGGTCGACGCGGTCCGTAAAGCAGGCGGAGAAGCCATCTACACCGAATATCCTGGTGTTGGACACAACAGCTGGGCCGTGACGGCTGCTAACCGTCTCGTCTGGGACTGGCTCTTCGCACAAAAGAAACAGGTAACAAAGTAGTATTTTATGGCAGTTGTCACGAATCAATTTACGACATTACTACCGAACGATGTTCTCGCTCGGGCGGAGCGAATGCGTTTGAACCCGTTGCGTCGACGGACGAATCGTATGCGGGGTGAGCATATGTCCGGCAAAGGGGGAACGAGTATTGAGTTCTCCGACTTCCGTGAATATGTGCCGGGCGACGACATTCGATATATCGACTGGAATATCTTCTCCCGCCTGAATGAACCGTACCTGAAGCTGTACGCTCACGAAGAAGAAATGCACGTTGCAATTCTTCTCGACAGTTCCGCTTCGATGCAGTTCGAGGGAAAATTTGAACTGGCTCGTCAAGTCGCTGCGGCACTCGGTGTGATGGGGCTGATGAGTGTCGAGCGAGTGAGTGTTTATACATGTGGCCAAGGTCGCGGTCAGGCTCCTTTTCTGAAACCGTGCAGCGGACGTGTCAGTCTGAAGCGATTCTTTCAATTCCTTGAACAAACAGAACCGGGCGGTTCCATTCCAATCGAACAATGCCTCGAAGAGGTGCTCAAGCAGCATTCCGGAAAAGGAATCGCAGTGGTGATTTCCGACTTTTTGACATACGGCGATGTCTCTCGAAGTTTTAACCTGCTGCATGGATCGGGATTAGAAATCTATGGTTTGCAGATTCTTGGCCCAACGGAACTGAACCCGGAACTCGCCGGTGACATGCGGTTTGTCGATGCCGAAAGCAACGCAACACTCGATGTTTCCTCGGTGGGCGAACTTCTGGGACTGTATCATCAACATCGACAAGCACTGGAAGACTATCTCGGTGCGCAATGCCGCAAGCGAAGCGGTCGGTTCATATCAACATCAAGTGAAACCCCTGTGAAGACTCTACTGTTTGATCAACTCCTTAGAAACGCCTGGATCCGCTAGAGCATGTTTAGAACTGGTCCTGAAACGTGAAGTTGCTCTCTCAAACGTTGAGGAAAGCACCTATTCCAGAGGTTTTCGGACTGGTTCTACTTTAAATCTTCAGTTTTCAATTCAGTCCCGGTGACTCACCAGTGGCTATATGACTGAAGGCCAACCGTGAAAATGCCTTAAACTGATAAACTTGAATCCTGTCGAAAAGATTTTTCCCACTTCGAAAATCTCAACCCCTAGTTCCTAAATGTCCTGGCTGACGAATTTGATCCCGAGCTTTTTCCATCCCATGGGAGCGATCCTGTTCGCACTCATGATCCCGGTGATCATTTTCTACTTCCTCAAACTTCGCCGGACACGTGTTGAGATTTCTTCGCTGGCGTTATGGCAGCAGGTGATCAACGATCAGCGAGTGAACGCGCCATTTCAGAAGTTCAAGCGGAATATTTTGTTGCTGCTGCAGCTTCTGTTGTTGTGTCTCATTGCTCTCGCAGCGATGCAACCGTACCTGCGAGGCAACGCGGAACAGCTGACATACCTGCCAATTCTGGTTGACGTCTCTGCGAGTATGGGAGGTGTGGACGAAAAGGGAGAGACTCGACTCGATCTTGCCAAGAAAGAAATCAGGGAAATTGTCGATGGATTATTACCGAATCAGAAATTGACGCTCATTGCCGTCGGAGCTTCTGCTCGTCGATTGACAGAATTCACAGACAATAAACAGATCCTTCGCGACGCACTTGCCAAACTCGAAGTTCAGGATGTCCCAAGCCATGTTGTTGATGGATTACGACTCGCACAAGCTCTCTCACGAACTCAGGAGATTGAGTCGGTCCGGTTCTACTCGGATGGAAACCTGCCGACGAAGCCGAATCCAGCGACTGGAAAACCGATGGCAGAAGTCGATTTTGATTTGCCGTTCAGAGTCGATTTCTTTCAAATCGATCCCGCTGGAAACAACCTGGGAATCACAGCGCTCAACGCACGTCGTGCGACACCTGAAACCTGGGATGTGTTCCTGCGTGTCGAAGGGACTGCTTCGGGAAGTACGGAAACTGATGTCATTCTCAAAGCAAACGGCGAAACCGTGGGCGAAGAGCATCTTGTTCTCGGCCCCGGTGAAGCACAGCGTCTGGTCTTCAAAGTCGATGCTCAGGTCGATGAGTTTCTCGAAGCGACTCTCAAACCGAACGGACACGATGCAATCAAAGTCGACAATCAAGCCTGGTTGAACTTACCGAAAGGGCGCGATGTCGATGTCTATTGTCCGGGTGAACTCACAACATTCCGCCATGCCCTTGAGGCTTTGGAGGGGGTTGATGTTTTTCCACTGGCTGACGGCAGCGTGAATGCTGCTGAGTTTGACTTGTTGATCTCCGACAAGTCCGCCGACGCCCAAAAGTCGGCCGGCGTCTCGGTGTTAATCGGAGTCGTCCCGGACGATTTGAAAGAACTGATCACCATTGAAGATCAGCAAGCAGAGGTCATTGACTGGCAGCGTGATGCTCAGATTTTACAACATGTGCAATTGAAGGAGGTGGTGATCTCCGAGTTGCCAGTCAAGAATCAAGGGGTCGAGGATCTTCACATTGAAGAGCTCGGTTACACAATTTTGGCTCACGGCAATCGTGGACCGTTGATTCTCAGCAAACGCGACGGGATTCGCGTTCAGTACTTCCTCCTTTTTCATACCGATCGATCCACGCTCCCTTATCGGGTTGGCTTTCCGGTTCTTGTCGCGAATATCATGACCGAAGCGATGCAGCGGGCATCCTTAACCGAAATACGCGCTCCTTCGACGGGAGTTCTTCCGGGGCTCGTACTCGATAAAAAAACTGCGTACCGAGTCACATCTCCTGATGGCAAGCATGAAACCCGAAGCAGTGATGACAACGGCGTCCTCAAGGGAATTTCAGCGACGATGGCAGGTGAGTATGAAATTCGCCAAAGTGGAGAACTCGTTTCGAAGATCGGCGTTGGGCTTCTGAATGCGACAGAGACCAGGCTGGAAACCGTCGACACAATCACATTCAACGAACTCTCCGTTGAAGCTGAAGGCGAGCGGTTGCTCACAGACAAACCACTTTGGGAATGGTTTGCAGCGGTCGCGTTTTTTGTCTTACTCTTCGAATGGTGGTACTTCCAGAAGAAGCCAGCGGGAATTCCTGACTGATGTCAATCGAGCGACAGTTTCTGAAATCGTTCTTCGTCGGGACGGGCAAGCGGTCAGTTTCTTTCTCGCTGATGCTTGTTTTAGTCGGCTTCTTTCTCTGCACTGTCTTTACAAATTGTTGTCTCGCTCAAAAGAAAGAACTTGCGTTAACGATCGAAGTTGATATTTCGTCAAGCGTGAATCGCAGCGGAGGACCGATCCCTCTCACGCTGCGCCTCAACTACTTTGGAAGCAAAGCAGGGCTGGCGGGAAAATTGAGATTCCGGATGGTTTCTCAAAACGGGGCGCTCGTGGCAACGTATCTGTTTGAAGACCTGTTCATCCCCCCCGGCGAACAGACATACGAGTTCCTCATTCAGCCCCCCTCTTCGGCGGTCTGGATGGATGCTTACGATTTCTACCCGATCTTCGAAACACAAGAAGGCGAAACCTTCGCCTACCCCGAGCAGTTGCTGCGTCTTCCGGGAGCGAGTCGCCGATCAATGGTGATCACGATTGGGACTCTCAACAACGAACGCCTGGATGTCACTCAGAAAGAATTCGGTTCGGAGTTGGCATTGGAAAAGAGGATGCCCTCCCTCGACTCTGTTCGGCCGAATCAGAAATCGATCGTGACGCTCTCCCGTTCGTTGAGTGTACAAGATTTTCCGAACAGCGCACTGGAACATTGTGTCAGTGATATTGTCATTTTAACTAAAGAAACTTTTGAGAAATTAAGTATCCGTCAGGGCGAAGCACTTCTCGCGTGGACACGTGCGGGCGGTTCGGTGGCAATCTTTCTTGAAGAGAAGGTGAGGTTGCCGGCAGAGAAAACGGACCTGCTCAACGAGTTTCTCAGCGCTCCCAAAGATGATCCGCTGGTGTATCAACTCAGCGACGGAACGTGGCAGTTCGCGAAGGCCTCAACCGAGACGTTGCTACTGCGACGATGCAGTTTCGGTCGCGTCGCGGTTGGAGTTCGTCAAGATTCTCAGCTCCTGTCAGAGTTGTACTCCCCAAGCGATCGTCAACAACTTTTTTCACACTTATGGAAACTTCGCAGCGACCAAACCGATTTGATGATGCACTCAACCGACGGAAACTGGTCGTTCGATCTGGCGCGACGTTCTGTCGTTCGAGACAACATCAACTTCAGCAACATCAACGACCCCGGCCTCGATCAGTTCCTTCGCCGATTTCGCCCGACTCCAACAATTTACGGGAACGGGTTGCTTGCTGAAACACTTCCAGTCGGAATGCAAATGCTCCCGCTGTGGCTGATCGGCCTCACACTTTTGCTTTACATCATCGCGATTGGTCCGCTTGATTACTTCCTTCTGGGGGCACTAGGACTCCGGAAGCTGACCTGGATCTTCTTCCCTGTCGTCACAGTTCTCTTCACGGTGGGAGCAATCGTCGCTGCGAATCGCACGATGCAGGGCAAAGATGAAGGGGGGCGAGTCATCATTCACGACATCACTTCAGACGGATTGATCGCTCGGGAGAATGAAATCGAGACCGTTGTCCCCAGGTCGGGAGGAATCCGTTTCGTGGAGGCCAAGCAAGAGTTACTGACCCCGATCAACCCATTTCGGCTAGGAATCAGTCCCGACTACACTGCTCAATATGGACCTCGACCGGGTGAGACCATTGAGGAAGCCCCGCCACTCTTCCGTGGTCGTTTCCCCAGCGAGGCACAACTTGTGGAACAGGTCCATAAATGGTCTCCCAGAATGACCCGAAAACTGCGGATCTCGACAAAACCGACTCCCGAACCAAGTCGATTTGACTGGACACTCCCAGTAAATCCAGAAGATCGAGACAGTTACCTGGAACTCACGCGAAGAATTCAGGCAGCTTTTGGAAAGAATGTCCACGCGATGTTTTTACGTCCACGTCCATCTCCAGGCGCCTACGATTTGCACAACTTTTCCGAAAAGATTGTGCTTCTGGGGCATGGAGAAATCTTCCAAGATCCGTATTACGACGAGAGCAGGTTGGACCTGCCTGGCATGAACTCTCCACAGAGGCAACGTCAGGACTTCCTGCAAGATTCCACCTACAGCGAACAATCGGGCATCTACTCTGTGGTGTCGCAACTTTCCCCAAAGTGCGACGACTTCCTTGAAGACCTGCCGATCCTTGATACGTCTGAAAAGAAGGCTTGGGTGCTTCTGATTGCCGTTCAAGATGGAAACGTCTGGAACATTTACCGGCAGTACATCAAAGGCAAACTGTAGAACAAACTGCTCTACATCTTTCGAATTGGTGTGCAGGTTCTGCCTCGTGGCGAACAGCAATTATATTGATGAAACGCGTTCTTCACCGGCACATGGTAGAGCAAAATGCTTCAATTGCTCGGGAGTGCTGGCTTGTCTGTCTGATCACGGCGGCGAAGTTTAGCGAGTTGCTCAAAGTATCTTCGGACCCGTTCTTCGTATCCGGGAAGATATGATTCGCTGTAAGTTCGGAGCAAGTCGTTTCGTTCCTGTTCAGGCAAATGTCCCCAAACGGAATCGACCAGATTTGAAGGAGCCTTGAGATCCTCAACTTCAGCTGGTTGGTTCTGATGATCTCGCGGGGCCATTCCCGCGTTCCCGGATTGCTCTGAATTCCCTGCAGTCTTTCCCGAATCGCCTTGGCCGTCGGAGTTCATCGGGGTTTGGCCCGTACTGGACTGTTTACCAGCGGACTGTGAGATAAATTGTTCGAGCGCTTCAATCAGTTTTTCCTGAGCAGTTAAGCTTTCCCGAGTGACGCCATCAGCTTCGAGAATCGCAAGCCTCTTTCGAGAGAGTTCCGTGATTTGCGCGGTGACATCCTGAAGTGAACTCTGTTGCTCTGTTCGAATTGTATCCTCTGCGCTCGCGGCTTGAGAAATCGCAAAGAGCACCAACACCGGCAGGACCAAAACAGGTCGAGAACATTTGCATGCGTGCTCTGCGACTGCTTTTGGAAAGATTTGCGATGTGAGGTAGTCCGACATTATTCAAACTTGGTAGAGTGAGTGCGGTACATTCTGCTCTTCTGTTAATGCCCGAAAGAATTGTTTCAGGTTTGGTTCGAGTTCCACAGTTTACCACACCCGACTGACCACCGTTCAAGTCAATTTCGAGATTCATTCAGAAATGTCTCCACCTCCACTCAGAGTACTTGTTGTGGCTCGTGACCAGTCGGATCATGTGCAAGTCGCTCAGCGAGCACTCTGTGAGTTACTCACACAGCACGCTGGAATTGAACTTGTCGCGACACTGACAGCGAACGACGATGCATATGAGGACATCGATGCAGAGGTCGCTTTCGTTGTAGGTGGTGACGGGGCGATCCTCCGTGCCTGCCGCTGGTTCGGGGTGACTCAAATCCCGATACTCGGTGTTAACTTGGGAAGATTGGGCTTTCTGGCAGACCTTTCTCAGGAGGCATTGCCAGAAATCCTTGATGAACTCGCGAACAGAAAATTTCAAGTCTATTCACACTTGATGTTCGAATGTCATCATCGAAAAGTATCTGGAGCAAGTGAACGCTATCTGGGGCTGAATGAAACAGCTCTACTTTCAGGGGCGTCGCTGTCGCTGATTGATGTGGAACTCGCGATTAATGGAGTTCCCGTCACCACGTACAGCGGAGACGGGCTGATTATCAGTACGCCTGTCGGCTCGACCGCACACAATCTTTCAGCTGGGGGGCCCATCCTGCGTCAGGATCTTCGGGCATTCGTGGTCACTCCGATTTGCCCGCACACACTGACCGTACGACCGATTGTCGACCGGGCTGATGCAGAATATCGAATCACAGCGCCCAGCGTTCCTGAAGGAGTGATGCTCGTTATCGATGGACAGATCAAGGTTCCGTTCGAATCAGGTGATGTCGTTACGATCCGGGAAGCGAATGTTTCGTTCCAGCTTGTCCGGGTCGAGGGGCATCGTTTTTATCAAACATTGCATCGTAAACTGGGATGGGATGGTCAACCGAGATACCAAAGAGGTCGAATCGGGGAGGGGACAGCAGATGATTGACTCAAAGTCAACAGCTTGACCAGCCGATTTTGCTTGAATCTGAGAAAACAGTTCAACTCTGGCTGTTTCTTCAATCAAGGTCTTTGATTTGTTTCGATGAACTGTAAGAATAACTATTAGTTCAGCTTGACGACAAACTGCGGGTCTAGAGCATTTTAGGAAATGATGAATGCGTACTGTCTTGTGGGGCACAATCTTTCAGCTCATGAAGGACATTCTTCACAGACGCGAGAAACGCGAAAGAGTTTCAGTAAGTTTCGTCTCGGAATGAACTCTTTGAAACATTCAACTTTACGATTCGAAGGGCAAGCCAAGATTTTGCCCAAGATCATGTTTAGCCAAATACATATTCATTTGTTGCGTTTCCTGATTCAAATCATTGGTGGCTCACCTCTGATTCCGATCCATTCGTTGATTTATCAATACAAAATTCTTGATCTCAATGTTTCTCATCCGAGATCCCTCCCAATAGGTTTTTCCTACTTGCGGAGTTCTACCGAGGAGTAACTCGATAATGTCTTCTGAGAGTTCTGCATCCAAGACCAACGGTCAACCAGCGGGTTCCGCTGACGCGAAAACTTTGCAAACGATGGAATCGGTCGTCATCCGATTTTGTGGTGATTCCGGAGACGGAATGCAATTGGCAGGAACCCAGTTTACGAATGTCTCCGCAGTCTTCGGTAACGACGTCAGTACATTGCCTGACTTCCCTGCGGAAATTCGTGCGCCCGCTGGATCCTTATTCGGAGTGAGTGGTTTCCAGGTCTGTTTCTCAAGTGGAGAGGTCTTCACTCCGGGGGACGAGGTCAACACTTTGGTGGCCATGAATCCGGCGGCTCTGAAAACAAATCTGGAGGACCTTCAGCGAGGTGGCACGCTCATCGTCAATGAAGATGCCTTCGACAAGGGGAACCTGCAAAAAGCCCACTACGATTCAAACCCGCTGGATGACGTAGACGGAAACTTGGCTGCGTTTCGTGTCCACAAAGTCCCGATGACTCGCTTAACGCGGGATTCTGTCGAAGGACTCGGCTTGACGGTCCGTGAAGCAGATCGGTGTAAGAACTTCTTCGCACTCGGACTCGTGTTCTGGCTTTACGATCGCGACTCCACACCGACCGAAGATTGGGTAAAAGAAAAATTTGCCAAACACCCCAGTATCGTCGAAGCCAACTTGCGAGCACTCAAAGCTGGTTACAACTACGGATTTTCGACGGAACAGTTTACCGTTCACTATGAAGTTCCCTCCGCGGAACTTGAACCGGGACGCTATCGAAAGATCACCGGGAACGAAGCTGTTGCAATGGGTTTAGCAGCTGCCGCCAAGCTCGCTGAAGTAGAACTGTTCTACGGCGGGTATCCAATCACACCGGCAAGTGACATTCTGCATGAACTCTCCAAGCTGAAACGCTTTGGCATCAAAACGTTTCAAGCAGAAGACGAAATCGCAGCGATCACCTCAGTTGTCGGAGCAGCCTTCGGCGGAGCGTTAGCAGTCACTGCCAGTAGTGGTCCCGGGATCGCGCTCAAGGGTGAAGGAATCGGCCTTGGTGTGATCACTGAACTTCCAATGATCATCGTCAACGTTCAGCGTGGTGGCCCCAGTACAGGACTCCCCACGAAAACCGAACAGTCCGATCTCTTTTTGAGCTATTTCGGACGAAATGGAGACTGCCCGATGCCGGTCATCGCAGCACGCTCTCCTGCCGACTGCTTTCAGATGGCACAGGAAGCTGTCCGGATTGCCGTTGAATTCATGACCCCTGTCTTCCTGATGACGGATGGCTATATCGCTAACGGAGCTGAGCCCTGGAAAATCCCAGCCATTTCAGATCTCCGTAAAGTGAAAATTTCGCACCCTCAAGAATCCAACGGAAACGGAGATGGATTCCTCCCATATTTGCGAGACAAAAACCTTGTCCGTCCTTGGGCAGTTCCCGGAACTCCGGGGCTGGAACACCGCTTGGGTGGGTTGGAAAAAGCAGATGGTTCAGGAAACGTTTCGTACGATCCAGACAACCACGACAACATGACTCGCATTCGTGCTCAGAAAATCATGAACATCGCTGAGACGATTCCTGAGCAAGAAGTTGAAGGACCAGAATCAGGTGATTTGCTGGTTGTCAGTTGGGGCGGAACCTACGGAGCAGTGAAGTCCGCCTGCATGGAATCCCGTCGACAAGGGAAATCGGTGGCTCATTGCCATCTGCAGTACATTCACCCCTTCCCCAAAAACCTGGGAACGATCCTGAAGAACTACAAAAAAGTCCTCATTCCGGAACTCAACGCCGGGCAAATGTGGATGATTTTGCGAGGCCTGTACCTTGTTGATGCGGTCAGCTTCAGCAAAGTGAAAGGAAAGCCGTTCCTGATCGGGGAATTGTGTGCAAAGATTGATGAGGTTCTGGAAAGTTAACAGTTGAAGAAGCCATCACGAATCCTTTGAGACCGTTGTGATTCCATTGACTTTCGATCACATGTTCAGAGCTTTGTGAGAACGAATAAGTTTACGTTGCCGTTTGCTTTTTACTGATACAAGTTTGATTACTTAGGTGTATTACGATGTCAGCTGATACAAGTCTTCCAGTATTGACTCAAAAAGATTTCGCGAGCGATCAGGAAATTCGCTGGTGTCCAAGGTGCGGCGATTACTCGATTCTCGCTCAGATGAAGAAAGTATTGCCAACACTGGGCATTCCGAAAGAGGACATCGTATTCGTCTCAGGAATCGGATGTTCCAGCCGCTTCCCGTATTACATGTCGACATACGGAATGCACAGTATCCATGGACGAGCACCGGCGATTGCCACAGGGTTGAAAGTTGCCCGCCCGGAACTGACTGTCTTTGTGATTACCGGTGACGGAGACGCGCTTTCCATCGGCGGAAACCATTTGCTGCATGCTCTGCGACGGAATGTTGACCTGAAAATCATCATGTTCAACAACCAGATCTATGGGCTCACGAAAGGTCAGTATTCACCGACCAGCCCACTGGGTAAGAAAACCAAAAGTACACCGTTCGGTTCAGTCGACCGCCCACTCAACCCGCTCTCCGTGGCGATCGGAGCAGGGGCGACATTTGTGGCTCGCAGTGCCGATGTTGACATCAAACACTTGACCATGGTGCTCGAACGAGCTGCCCGGCATAAAGGGTCTGCCTTTGTTGAAGTTTACCAGGACTGCAACGTCTTCAATTCCGGAGCCTTTGAGTTTGCCACTAAGAAAGACCAGAAGCAGGAAAACTGCATCTATCTGGAAAACGGTAAACCACTCATCTATGGAAATGATCGAGACAAGGGAATCCGCCTGACTGGAGCTGGTAACCCGGAAGTTGTGAATCTCAGCGACGTCAAGGAAGATGATTTACTCTTCCACGATGAATCCTCTGACGATCCGACACCGGCATTCCGACTGGCTCAAATGCGCTGGCCAAATTCACCCGAGCCAATGGGCATCTTCCGCAGTATTGATCGCCCAACTTACGATGGCGAAGTCGACCGCCAATTCAAACAATGTATGGAACAAGGGACAGCCGATCTGGAAGCGCTGTTCAATTCCGGAGACACCTGGGACGTGAAGGCGAAGTAAGTTCGACGTTGATTTGCCGCCTTCAAAGTCCTCACCGTCGATCGCGTTCATCACCAAATCTGTCGTCATCAGTCAAATGCTCTTCACTGCGGGGAATTCGCTGACGACGGGCGGGTCCCTCTATTATTTCGTCTATGAATTCAGTGCGTTTCGGTCGTCGCCATTACTTTTAGCGGCCCTCCAAATTGCCCCGGAATCCTGCGAAGCCCTCAGCCTGTTCACGCGTCGAATCCTAAGGCTTGTAAAGAGTCGAAAATGGTTGTGGGTTTCCTGCTTGATGCTGGCGCGGATTGCAGCGTTACTCATCCCGGCAACCTTGCTTTTCGATGAAGACTCGAAGTTCGCATCGGTTTTGATTCTTGGCGCGGTCGCTGTTTGGCATCTCTTGCAAGGGATCGCCTATTGCAGCTACATCTCCTGGCTCAGTGATCTGGTTCCGGAAATGAACTGGGGACGATTCTTCGCCAAGCGGAAAATTGCTTCTCTGTCGATCGCGATCATTGTTCCAATCAGTGCTGGACTCGCCAGAAAAGCATGGATCAATGAGTTGCCCGAAGTTTGGAAAACTCGCAGCTTCGCCGCCATCTTTATCGTCGGAGCTGCGCTGGTCATGCTTTCCATTATTCCAATGCTATGGATTCCAGACTGTACGATTCGTATTCAGCCAAAGCAGAAGGGCCGGACTTGGGGAAATTGGGTCTCTCTGTTTCGTAGTCAGTTCGGCTGGCTGCTCGCGTCAAGATGGTGGCTCGCCTTCTTTCAGGGGCTCACACAAGCGGTAATCTTCAAGTTCAGCGTGGACCTCCTGAAGATCAGCCTCAATGAATATTACATTCTTCTGGCAGCAATGCTTAGCCTGCAAATGGCAACATCCTGGTACGCCGGATTACTGTGTGACCGAGGCCGGGATCGTCAAGTTTTGATTTGGAGCCTGATCGGCGTGAGCTTCGCCATGTTCTTCTGGATGGCAGCCACTCCCGAGACAAAATGGATGGCAGCCGGGGCGTATGTACTTTGGGGTGGCTTTGGGTTTGTGAACCTCGCCTTGCAGAACCTCACTCTCAAGTTGGCACCATCTGGTGACAACACCTTGCACATCAGCCTGTCGCGACAAGGGAGCGGGCTCGTTGCTGGATTCGCAGGATTGCTGGGAGGGCTTTGGTTGCAGGAGTTGTTACAGAGCTCAACCCTTTCAGAGCTTCGCTCATACCAGTTGATCTTTCTTATCTCCTGGCTCGGACGAGTAAGTGCCGCTTTCTGGCTTATCCCGCTGCAACAACCTGACGCGGAGCAAAAAGAAGAAACTACCGAGGTTCAGAGACACGGAGATTCAGACCGGAAAAATCAGTCTGTGAGAAATAGAATCCACATGGGGTGACTGCACGAATTGGGAGGTGATCGCTCTCTTCGATCCCCCTTCGAATCATTTTTTTGTGACGTTGTGAGTCTGGGGTTTGCCCCGATTCAGCTCGTGGAGTCACCAGGCATTTCAGTCGCTGTCGGACTTTTCGCCGAGAAAGACGACGTCATCACCGATATGAATCGTCCCTCCCGACAGAACTCGCGAAGTCAGTCCACCGTGACCGCGCATCGCTTGAAACCCTCCTTCTCCCAAATTTCTCTCCATCCGTGAGCAGGGAGCACAATCCCCGGTCCCCTCGAACACAACATCTCCAATGCGGAATCGCTGCTTCTTTAACGATGCCAGATTGATCCCCGATATGACCAGATTTCGACGCAGCAATTCGGGCTTCACTTCTCGATTGTTCAGGAGTTGCGCAACCACAGAAAGATGTTCATGCTGAAACATCGTAACTTGCCGCTCGCCACCTGGTTTGTGTTCGCTGTGATAATCTCCGACCAATCCGGTATCGACGCGTACTTCAACTTGTTTAACGGGTTGAATCACCGATTGTGACCGAGACGACAGACCGATCCATTCCAGCTTGCCGACTTGCGGAACAGTTTGGAGTAACTGGTGTAACATTGTTTGTCCCTTTTCGTTCGGTTTCAGAAAGGCAAATTCATCACATGGCTTTGAACAAGGTGACGGAAGACTTCGCCCCGCTGTGCGTAATTTGCAAACTGTGAGCCGCTACTGCAAGCGGGTGAGAATAATACTGTCCCTTCCGAGTCCACTCGTTGAACGGCCCAAGTGAATGCTTCCGGCAAAGTCTCGACGACGATCAATTCAACGGATCGGTCCGCATGGCTGATCATTTCTGCCATGTGGGGACCGGTTTCACCGATGAGGGCGACTGCTTTGGCTCGCTTCGAAATGGCTTGGCAGAGAGAACTCAGATCGACATTTTTACTTTTCCCACCGGCAATGAGCACGAAGGGGGAATCGATGGAATGCAAAGCAGCCAGCGTTGCTTCCGGTGTTGTTGCTTTTGAGTCATTGAGAAATTTCACGCCGCCCGCTGTGGCAACATCTTCTAGTCGGTGAGGCAACTGGTGAAACGAATTCAAACTTTGCTGAATTTTATTCAGCGGAATTGAGAATCGAGAACAGACGGCAGCGACGCTCGCGGCGATGTTCAATCTTTGATGCGGTGGATTGAGCGAAGCAGGAAGTGATCGGAAATGAATCTCTTGTTCGTTCCCGGCGAGATTGATAACGAAGCGATCTTGTTCCAGAGAAACAGACGCTGAACCTGCCGAACATTCAGTTCCAAAGAGAACTCGATCTCCGTAAGTTTCCCAATCGCGTAAACTTTCGTGAAGTACGGAGACGTCCTCGGGGAGTTGCCAGTTGAGTGCCTGTTGCTTCGCAGTGCGGTAGCTGTCCAAGTCACCATGCCAGTCGAGATGATTGGGAGCGAAGTTGGTAATCACTGCCACTTCAGCCCGAGGCTTCAAAGCAGCAAGGTGTTCCAACTGAAAGCTGCTCAGCTCGAGAATGACCCATTCATCCGGAGAGATGGACTCCACGTCAGGAAGCAGGCTGATCCCGATATTCCCACCGACTCGACAGGCGACACCATTGGTACTGAGTAGATGATGAATGAGTGCCGTCGTTGTCGACTTTCCCACAGTCCCTGTGACAATCATTTTCCTCGCCCGGCAACGTTCCCAGAAGAGGTTCATCTCGGTTGTAACAGGAACATCTCGATTCAGAGCGACCTTCGTGAATCGATTTTCATGAATCGCAATGCCCGGATTCACCACGACCAAATCGGCATTTGCAAAGTCCACTTCGCGATGTTCTCCCAGAACAAGCTGGGAGAGTTGATCGACATCAATCTGAGAAAGCGAATCTGCGAGTTGCTCTTTTGTTTGCAGATCTGTCAGCGTAACTTCAGCGCCACGCTGCAATAGAAAACGGACCACGCCAACTCCTCCACCGAATCGTCCGAGCCCCATTACGGTCACTCGTTTGCCAACGAATTCGGAAGCAGAAGATGTCATGAGTTTTGCGGGTTACGACTCGAGAGGAAGGGGCACAGGAGCGTTCGCTTCAGCACTTCGCGAAACGGCTTCGACAAATTCCATATATTTGACGCCAGTTCTGAAGTCCGTCAGCGTCACTTTTTTATTTCCACGAATCGCGTCAACGAAGTCCTGCTCGACATTCCAGGAACCTTTTTCTTCCTCTGGAATTTCCATGATTTGCAACTCTTTGTCATCCGCACGGCCGCATGAGACTTTCTCTTGACCGTCGACAAATTCAACTTTGATGGTTCCTCGGCTGCCGTAAAGATGGATCTGCATTCCC
The DNA here is from genome assembly GCF_048270125.1 of Thalassoglobus sp. Lineage (NCBI taxonomy): Bacteria > Pseudomonadati > Planctomycetota > Planctomycetia > Planctomycetales > Planctomycetaceae > Thalassoglobus > Thalassoglobus sp. The sequence goes on from NZ_JBLWTN010000023.1 coordinate 32,723, forward strand.
GGTCCAAACAGGGTGACACCGCTGAGGTGGTACATGCAGCGAACACCACCTTTGAGTTCCGCCACGATTTGCAAGCTGTCAGGGACACCAACATCGACAAAACAGTTCTCTTCAGGAAGAGGACGTGTCGGCTCAAAGAGTTCTGCCTGAGCGAAGACTTGCACAGGCTCGGGAGCCCATCGCATCAACGATTCATGCAGGATGCCGAGTGCAAGTGTGTTCTTCCCGCTGAGTTCGGCATCTTGTCGCGGATGCAGCGGTTTGCTGTAGTCCCAGAACTGGTCGTTGGCTCCCAGGACGATGGCCTCACGAAGGTCCCCAAGAAAATGAGCCTTCAGCAAGCTTGTAATTGCTGGACCGCACTCAAGTCCAAATGGACTGGGGACGACTTGTGCGACAAGCTCTGGGTGAGCCTTGGACGCTTCCAGCATCTGATTTGCTTCGGCGAGATTTCTGGCCATGCGGGCTTCGGTCAGAACATGCTTACCTGCTTCCAGAGCGGCACAAGTGACTTCGCAATGGAGATTCGGCCAGGTTCCAATGACAACGGCATCGATTTCGGGAGACGCGACCAGCTCTTGCCAGGTCCCGATAGTTTGCGGGATGCCGAACTCGTCAGCGACGCGTTGACTCGATTCTGCGGTACTGTTCGCGACAGCTGTGATCTCGACCCCGTCAATCGCCTGAAGACCGGGGATGTGACGCACGCGAGTATTTTCACCCGCTCCAATAAGCCCGATACGAATTGATTCTGACATAGCCAAGCACGCCTTTATAGTGTCCGCGGTGATAGTCGTCTGATCTTCTAAATATTCATCTCTCGAGACAGAACCAGACAAACTGACGCGAGAATCGTATCAAAATCTGCAAAGGAGAGTTTCGATATTATTGCAAATTGAGGCAGGCCAATCCCTGCATAATAATTCGCTGGGATAGTATCGACTTTTGGAAGCTGCAGGGAGTCTTGTTCAGAAGAACCGGAGAATCAGGAAAATTCACTGAACAAAATGACAGACATTTCGTTATATTCCGCATGGATCAAAAAACTATTCGCTTTAAGTCTCGACGAAAGCAGGGAAAGGACCTCCCGAAATGGCAAGGAAGCAAGTCAATGTGGAGACTCTTCCGCAGTTGACCTCCATGTTCGACGAATGTGGATGGGCAGCGGTTTCAAGTGACGTGAACTGGTTTTCATTTCACGGGACTCTCCGCAGTATGCGTGAGCGGGTCCGATCCAGTTTCCCGGAATATCCCGGCGTCTACGCGATGGTCAATGCTCAAGGGCATGTCGTTTATGTGGGGATGTCGAAACAACTTCCCAAGCGATTGCAGACATATTTCTCATCGACCACCAAACGCAAGAAGGAATCCTGGATTCGTCGCACAGCTGTCGGATTTTTGTGGCAACCGTTTCCGCATCCGTTGCTGGCCCGACTTCGTGAACGAGAATTGATTCGCCGGTTCCGTCCGATGATCAATGTTCAAGGACATCCTGTGCAGATGAAAGTTGGCTACATCGTCGCCACCCAGCAGACTGCGGAATCGTTTCAGATGGTGACCGAAATCCCGAAACAGCATGCGGGCATCTGGGGACCGGTCCCCGTAAACCAATTAACAAAGTCCGCTGTTGAAGAACTCAATATTCAGTTCGGCTTACGAGATTGCCCCAAGCGGACAGCGATGTATTTCAACGGAGACAAACAGGCTCCTGACACAGTTCCGATTACGTGCATGCGAGCGGAATTGAAGACTTGTCTTGCTCCCTGTCTTGGTTCCTGCACCGAAGGGAAATATCAGCGGGCGTTCAAAAGTGCCAAGAGTTTTCTCAGCGGTCGCTCTCAAAAAGTGTTTAGCCAGATCGAAGAGGAGATGACGAAAGTTGCGCTGAATCGCCAGTTTGAATTGGCTGCCAGGCTTCGAGATCGCACCAAAGGGTTTCGCTACGTAAATGATCACTTACGACGTTTTCACGACTGGAGCAGCCGAGCAAATTTCATTTACCCCGTTCAGTGTGAACTGTCGCAGGCCGAACTTTGGGTCATTGTCGTGCGTGGAATTATTGTCGATGTCGTTCCAACTCCGAAAGAGACGGAGGATCGAACCCAGGTTGCGTCGATGATCGAGACTTCACGAAAACAGCTCAGCGGAGAGTCAGCCAAACGAAACGTTTCAGAACCGGGAGACTTTGAAGCTGCGCGAATTCTGTTTCGCTGGTTTCAAAAAGAGAGCGACGAAACGCAAAAGCAATTCTCACTCACGCAAGCATTAAAGCGACTGAACGCCAACAAACGAAAAGCGTCCTGAAGCTCAAAGAGTCACTTCAATTGTTGCGAAGGGGGAAGAAGATCAACACTTAAGTTCACCGGAACCGGGAGTTCATCTTTATCGTTTCGGACTTGAAAGTATCCCCAAAGTTCTGCTGTTCGCCCATCTTCAAGTGTGGCATCGATTCGGTAGCTGACCGGTGTTGGACGATCGAATGCTCCGATCGAAATGAGTTGAGCTTCTTTCACACCGACACCCTGAATCTCGTTCGGAACCTGAACCCAAGGCCCGTTGAGGTCTGTTTGAATCTGAATTTTAACCTCCTTGATGCCGACTCCCTCAGGCCAGTTGAATTTGAGTGAAACCTCTTGTTCCGGTTGTGGAACGAGTGGTTGGACAATTGCATGAAACTCGCTGAAGAGTTTCAATTGCGGTGATGGCTCTGCGTGCTGTTCAGGATTCCAGTTCATGTGAAGTTTTTGCTCTCGATCGAGCCAGGACTCATTAAGCCATCCGCGGTATTGCCCCATGCTCATGACCGATCCGTTACCCGGTTCTGGATGCGGAAGCCCAACCGTATGGCCGACTCCTTCGTGATAGACCACGCAATCGCTTCCCCGGTAGGGAACTCGCCATCCACCGGCACTGACCAGTCCCCAACCTTTTCGCTGGTCGGCGAGATAGGTTGCCCTGGCGCCTCCAGAAGCGGCTCCGGGAAAGTGCTGTTGCTCGTTGTAATTTCCCTCAAATTTGAAGCCTGCGTCGTCCGGAACGAGTCGATAAAAATCGTCTAAAGGTCGCCAGTTGATCTCGGACAGAACGAGCAAAATCGGAAATGCGGCACTTTCGTTCTGGGCAAATTCTAATCGTCGATCTGCTTCAAGAAGCGTCTTGAAGAAAATCACGTCGGCGTCACCCTCACGAAGCTGGTCAGTCGTCAACTCTGAAACCAACGGAGCTGCTTCCAATACGGTTATCAGGACCGACTGCCCACCGTATTCCCGTTGATGAAACTGCTCGATCCGCTTGCAGTAGTAGTCCGCACGGGCTTTCCAGTCACGTAGTGGATGACGATCTTTGGGAACAAAGTAAACAACGCGGACTTCGATCTTTTCAATCGAATGCTTTCCATCCCAGGTTCTTGGTTCGGCAGTAACTTGAACATCCCCCAACAGAATGAACATCAAGAAAAGCAGCAGGGGCGTTTTGTGAAATTGCATGTCGTTGATAGTCTCGAATGAGTTTGAGAGTGCGACGAATGACGATTGAGAGAACTGTGGAACAGCCGATCATTCCCGAGGAAGTCGAGTGAGCGCTTCATCGCTGCCGACCACGACAAGGATGTCGTTTTCGCGGAGTTCCTCATCTGCGTAAGGAAAGATTGTTTCCAGAACAGGAGCTTCTTCGGGGTCCGTTTTCCCTGCAACTTCTCTGCGAATCACAACAAGGTTCACTTCGTAGCGATTTCTCAAGGCAAGTTCACGAATCGATTTCCCATGGAATGTTTTTGGAGCTCGGAATTCCATCAGTGTGAATCCGTCAGCCAGTTGAATAAAGTCAACCAGTTGCGGATTTGAGAGTTGTCGGGCAAGGCTTTCACCGGAAACTTTTTCAGGCTGAATGATCTTGTCAGCACCAATTTTCTGGAAGATTTCCGCATGGAATTCTGACTGGGCACGGCAGATGACTTCAGGGATTCCGATTTGCTTGGCCAGAACCGTCGTCAGCAATGCGGACTCAAACTGTTCCCCAATGGCGATGACACACACGTCAACTTTATCCAAATCCTGGCTGAGCAACACTGCCTGATCCGTGCTATCTCCCCGGACAGCGATGTCGACGTCGTCCTTGATTTCGTTGACAGACTTGCCGTCCCGATCAATCGCGACGACCTGCACACCGCTGGCAGAGAGCGTCTTTGCGAGTGCCATTCCAAATCTTCCGAGGCCTATCACGGCAATTTTTCTCATGTGGATGTCTCACTGAAATTGATCTGCGGTTGATTCGAAATGCTGTGCAATATTTCTCTGAACATGTTAGTCACTGTTCACTACTGCTTTACCACTGTGTTGTTACCCAAGTGTGACACGCTCGGTCGGGTACTCATAACGAGTTTGTCGACCTTCTCCGGCAAGAGCGAGCAGCAATGTAAGCGGGCCGATGCGTCCGAGGAACATGGCAACGATCACCACAATTCTTGAAGGAGAGGTGAGAGAAGATGTTGTGGAGGCGAATTCATTTGTATCAAGCTGAACTGTTGAAGAGACCCCTACCGTTCCGACGGCACTGGTCGCTTCAAACAAATGATCCAGAAATAACTCTGGGCGGCCTTCGAAAATGACAATCAAAATCGTTGTGGCCATAACGGTCAACAACGACGTAAAGACAATCGCTAACGCCCGGTTGACTGTTGTCTCCGAAATCGTTCGCCCGAAGGCTTCAACCTTTCTCCGTCCTCGAATCACGGTGAGTAATCCAACGGCTCCCACAGCGAAGACGATTGTCTTGATCCCGCCACCTGTCGAGCCGGGTGAAGCGCCGACGATCATCAAGAAAATGGCGATCAGCTTCGTCGATGGCTGAAGCTCTCCAAGGTCGACCGTGTTGAAGCCAGCTGTCCGAAATGTGACCGATTGAAACCAGGCGTCAGCAAGTGAAATACTGGATTCATGTCCCGCGCCTGTTCGCTCCAGCAGGTAGATCATCCCCCACCCGCCGAGTAGCAACACAATTGTGGAAGTCAAAACAAGTTTTGTTTCGAGTCTCAATCGATGTCGCTGTCGCGGAACATAGAACAACCGCGAGCCCGTAAACCTCTTGAATTCGGTTCGAACGAAAGTTGCAAGGTTATACAGGACAGAGAACCCGAGACCTCCCGTAATGATCAGGGCTGCGATGACACCACTCACGCACCATGTATCCCCCATCCCTACGAAGCTGTTTTCTGTAAGTGCAAAGCCTGCATTGCAGAACGCACTAATGGAATGAAAGAGACTCATGAAGATCTGCTGCGAGAGTGGTAGATCTGCAAACATTGGCCACAAGAAGATGGCACCGATCAGTTCTGCAACAAACGTAAATCCGAGTATGGCGTAGATCAGTCGACGAATATCACCAACACCATCTGAGGAGAGCAGATCACGGAGCGTTGCAAATTCGCTGAGCCGCACGTTTCTCCCAGCGATCACCGCGAAGAAGGCACTAAATGTCATAATGCCCAGCCCACCAATCTGAAATAAACACATGATGACAAATTGCCCGATCGGACTCCAATACGTCGGAGTGTCGACAACAATCAAACCGGTGACGCAGCTGGCACTTGTGGCTGTGAAAAAGGCAACGAGGAAAGGGGCTCCTTCGAGTGCCACTTGGGGAGGGAATGCTCGGCAGGCTGGCAACATCAACACGATTGTTCCGACCGTGATGAGCATCAGGAACGAAGCTACAAGCAAAAACGCGGGGTTCACTCCGCCAGAGGTGAATTTTCGGAGTCCACGAATCGTCCCGGTCAATGAATACAGGATGACAACGAACTCTGAGAGATGAACCAGTCCCCACCAGCGAGGCCCGCCAAAGCCATCGCCGTTTGTATCGGGCAAAATTGGACCAATAATCAGGACAGCAACGACTCCCAGCGGCCACACAGCAGCGGCAAGCACTGTCCAAAAGTTCCGCTTTGCAAATGACTGCTGAGCCAAACTCCAGCGAAATCGCACCAGAGTTGAGACGCTAATGAACAGCATCACCAGGATCGGGACTACTCCAAGCTCCCACGGAATGATTCCCGATCGTCGCAAACCATGGCCAATCACAATGACTGTTGAGCCAATCACTTGAGACGTCGCATCCATCCGCCGCAACCACTTCACCCGCACTGGGTAACGTGTCGGCTTTGAACTCCATTGGTGAGGAAGCGACTGAACGGATTTCATTCGTATCGATATAATTCAAGCATCATTTGAAAACAAAGCGGACAAAGAATATTGCCATCGAAAGATATGACAGTATCCAGTCGCCGGCGATTATCAAAGTCTTTCGCGTCCAAGAATTGCGAGTGCATACGCACAAGCAGTCTGCGAATGAACCGGCCCAATCATCTCTGACATTGAAAGGCACTCTTGTTCCAGCAGATTCGGAAAGTGTTCTGACAACATTTTCTTCGCGAGAAACTCCCCTTCTCCAGAGAGAATGATCGTTGAAGGAATCATTTGCATTCGCTTGAGAACAGACTCCATCGCAGCCGACAGAGTAGCAAGCTGAGCTCTGCGAACCTGGGAGGCAATCTCAAGAATTTCATTTTCAGAAAGTTGATCAGAATCAGAACAGACCGATCGGGCGACTCGGTTGAGCGATTCTGGAATCGTCAGAGGGCGGGAGTTCGCAGTCTCCATCTCCTGCGGATTCTCCCTGCAGTCACCGAGCAGGAGGGAGACATCGTGAGCTGTGGCGAACAATTCGGCAGCCAAAGGAGTTACTTGTCCGCGAACATCGACAGTCGGAGTGATTGCAAAAAGTGGAGTCCGCCGGACCCCTGTATACACAAGCTCTCCCGAGCCAAGGCGATCAAGATCGGTCGTTCCTTGCGGAACTGGAATTCCAGATTCCATCGGGATGAAATCTGTCGTCGTGGAACCGATGTCGATCAAGAGGGAGGAAGTCCCAGACGAGGCAGCCCGGCCAGCCCAGGTGGCTAACGCATGCCAGTTTGCTGCAGCGACGAGTTCCGGGATTTCGGCAGCTTCTTCAGGCGTAAAAAACTCTCCGCCGGTTTGCCAGATTGAGATCTCCCGAGCACCAGCTGCACTCTGAACGGACTCGACAAGATGTCGCACTCCAGCGGCCCGGGTCGGAAAGCAATCTGCGAGCTCGCCAGTCATAGTCACAGCGAGTTTCGAACATTCTGGATACTCACCAAGTAAGCTCTGAATAGCATCAGAGAGTTGATCGGGAGATTTCCAAAGTGGAAACGGGCGTGACATCGACGTCGTCCCGTCTGAAATTTTGAGGTTCGCGCCTCCGATATCAATTCCAACCACAGTCACGTTCATTCCTATTGAGGGTTCGCCCTTGGGTTTCTCCATTCGGCTGGAAAGTGATGTGCTGCCCCCAGTCGATCTTGGCAGCTTTCGGGAGTTTTAAGAAATATTCTGCGAGGTTCGACTTTGTCATCTTGCGATAGCCGACATAGCTTGTTGTCAATCGAGGATTCACTTCGACGAGCACCACCTCCCCTGCCGAGGTGAGAATCATGTCGACACCGAAGTACCCGTTCAAGCCTCCGACGGAATCAACGAGCGATTCGACGAGCTGAGTTGCAGCCGACCGTTTCGCAGTGACCAAAGGAATTTCTCCTCCTTGATACTGAAATCGTCCATCTTCCGAAAGCTGCTGTTTAGCGATCGGCAAACAGAGTAATTCGCCTGTCACTGCATTATGGAAACATCCCATGGAGCATGGCTGTCCAGAAATGAAAGGTTGCCAAATCGTGTTCTTGACTGGACTGAGTGATGCCGCCCGGGCTTCCTGTTCTAAAAAAAGTTGAACACCTGACGAACCTGCACCGTCTCTAGGTTTTCGGACGTAGTGACTCGATAAAGGGAGATCTTCTAAAACCGTGGAGGTTGGAATCGTCGTGATCTTTGCATGCTCAAGATGTTGAGCGAACAAGAGCTTCTCAGCACAGAGTTGAATCGCAGTTGACGACGAATTCAGAGAGCGGCAATTACTTCGCTCCACGAGTTCGCACAGCTGTTGAAGTCGCATCCCGGATTCAGGGGCGACGACCAGAACAGCGTCGCAATGTTTCAATGTCTCAGAGAATGCTACATCAGCTTGCCCTTCCTCAATATTCACAACCTGAAGATTCTGACTGTTTTGAAACGGGGCTGATCCGTGCCTGAGATCCCAGTGCGTGATCAGCTGAGGTTCCGTTCCGGAAAAAGCAGAGGAAATGAGAGAAAAGTCTTGGATCAGCGCATTCAGCATCGCCAATCCTTCGGTCTTCAGCGATGGAATCTCGAGGAACTCATCGCAACCTCCCCCGCAAAGATCCTCGTAGAGAAACAACCGCATTCCCAATTCCTGTTGAGACCGTGTCCATGAACACGCGTCACACGGAAGTGTTCTAGAACTGGTCTCAAAACTTGCTTTTCACTTCTCTGATACAGAGAGAGGTCGCAAGTCAATACTTGCTGATGCCACGAGGCAGAACCTGCAAACCAATTCGAAAGATGCTCTAGAATCCAGATTCGCTTCCACGGTATTGCTGATGGCATTCCGCGCAGGTGACTTGGATTTGATCCAACCCGGCCCGGAAGGATTCATAGTCTTCCGCTTTCACCGCTTCCGCACCGTTCATCGCCCCTCCGACGAATTTAGCAATGAAAGCCTGATATTGTTTTGCGTCTGTGTTCTCGTAACTCTCGGTTCCCATCATTGTTCCCAATGCAGCCAGGATGCGGAGTTCTCTTTCAACACCTGGCAGATCTTCTTTCATCCGAGCTTCGGTGTTGATGTTTGCTTTGAGATTGCTGAACGTCACTTCGATTCGCTGCATCATGTCCGCGACATAAACGACATCCGCGAACGGAACGACTTCTTCGACATCATCGCCCAAATCTACGTTTCCACCGTCCATTGCTGTTTGCAACTTGAGAAACGGATCTTCGACCGACTTAAACGCAGAGCGTCCTGACTCTCCTGAGTTCGAATAAATTTCGTAACCGAGCGCACGAATAAACTTTCCTCGCTCTTTCCAGGTGTCAGCCTCTGGATGAACCGTCGTGATTGCTCCCATGGCAGCAATCATGGAACCATCGAGGGCGATCGCTTCGGCACTTCGATTGTATGTTGCGACAGTTTGCAGGTTTCCGGTTAAGCGTGTTCGGATCGACTTAAGCTCTTCAATGAGAATTGGCATAGGCAGTACCGTCGCCCAGTCTACTTTCCCTGTCGCTGAGGAACTTCCGCCTGTTTCTGGAGCTGGGGTGTTTTCCTTTGGAGCCATTTCCTGAGGAGACGTTCCGGCATCGACAACACTCGCTGGGGCCGTTCCGCCAATAGCTGTGCTGTTCGCAGCCACAGTCAACGGTTGGTCGTAGAAGACGTCGTAAGGAATGTCTCCGATCCACTTTGTTTCCTTGCGGTCAGGATCGACTTTTGAATCCGTCGCAGCGGGCTGAGCCGGTTGCGGTGTCGTCGCCGTCGTGACCGGAGCAGGAGCCGGAGCTGACGAAGTGTTGCTCTCAGGTGGAGTGCTATCAGCCCCTCCTCCGCCACAACCGATAATCGTGAAGGGGAGAACTGCCAACAGACTGAATGCGATTCGAGGAATCTTTCGCATGAGAATCAACTCCGCGCTGTGCTGAATATCAATGAGATGAATTGATCATCCGTAAAATCACGATCAACAACCAGGGTATCATGGTTGTGACAATCGTGTTTGAAAGACTGATCCTGCTTATTCAAGGTGAAATGGCCAATTCCGACTCACCGGAACTGGAATCTCTCTTGCAATTCTAACAGTTTACCGGAATTGTTATACTAGATTGTAGTCTGTTCCACGCTCAAGGAAGCAAAAGTTTTCCGCTGATACAGATTCAAATGCGGAGAGACCTGTTGATTTCCTTGAGAGTTGGCGTTCGAGTCAAGACTCGAACGCTGATATCATGTCCCAAAGATGCGGCGTTCCCGCAACAGGTCGAGGATTCAATTTTTGCATTGATTCTCCGATAAATCCCATCAATTCAGCCTGAAATTCACAATTATGGACTTTCGCAAGTGCCCGGCCTGCCAAGCCTCTGTTCTTGAAGATGATGTCGATGACTGCCCATTTTGCGGGGCGTCCATGTCTGGCAAGCCGAAGCCTAAGGCTACCAGTCCGAAAGCACCATCGGGAGCCAAAGCAACCACGGCGAAAGATCCCGGACAGAAGTCATCCAAGTCGGCAACCGGAAGTGCGAAAGCGAAGCCATCTTCCAAAGCGGCAGGAACGGATCAGAAAAAGGATGACGACGATCCTTTTGAAGTCGACACGTTCGCTGTCAAAAAAGCGATCAAGCTGGCTCCACGTCCCACGAAAACCCGGACGTATGAAATCATCTGTCCAATGTGTGAAACGAAAGGGTACATGCTCCCACAGGATGCCGGGAAGGATGTGCAGTGTGCCAACTCGGAATGTATCGTCCCCGTATTCAAGTCGAAACGTCCAAAGGTGGAAGCCCCACCGGAAGAAGAGAGTGACAATAAAAAGACAATCATCATCGCAGCCGCAGCTGTCGTATTACTCGGCGTCGGCTTTGGCGTTTACAGCATGCTGAGCCCGAAGGATCCGGTCGTCAATAACGGAGGCTCCCAGAATCCGAATCCGAACGGAGGCCCCGTAGATTGTGACAACTGCCCCACTGTGGTTGATTGTGACGACTGCAAACCCGAAGAGATCTCACTTTCCGAAATCAGAAGTCAGTCGCTGCAGAAAATCGAATCTGCCGTCGGTGGCAAAGGAAGCGGCAATCAAAATCCGTTCATTGGAAAACAGATGACCGCCCAAGCCTTCGCTGTTTCCGGTCAAATCGCAGAAGCTCAGAAGCACCTGAAACGCTTGCGAGAAGGTGGAGTCTCGACCGGGTATCTTCAATTGCAGCCAGCAGCTGACATTGCCTGGGCTCAACTCAAAAAAGGTGATACCGAAGCAGCGACGACCACTGCAATGAATGCAGTCGCAGAAGCACGCAAAGTCCCATTGAACTTAAGACGAACTCTCGGAAACGTCCGCTCGTCGCTTGATGCAGCCACTTCAATCACAGCCGTTCTTGTTGCAGTCGGAAAACAGGATGAAGCTGCAAAATTCATCTCGGAGCAAGTCAGAGACGCTGAAGGGGATCTTGGATTTCGTGGGAAAGCCTCTGCGTTATGGAGAGCAGCGTATGACTCCCATACGTACGACATCGGTTTGGAGGCCTCTCGTCCCTATCACCTTGTGATGCCTGAACCATTGCGAATGAGCGTCATCGAAACGCTCGTCGCTAAAGGACGGGAATCCGAAGCGTTCGCTGTGATCTCCACGGCACAATCAGTCTCCGGAACAGATGCCTGTCGCGCCAGCTGGGCTGGGCGACTCGCTGAAATGAAACCAGAGTCTGTCGTCGAGACCGTCACCGGCAAAGAGTCAGGCGTCTCCGCGACTGGTCTCACGCGGATGTGGGCTGCCGTCGCCTCGCATTTGAAAACTAAAAAACAGGACCAGGCCGCTCAAATTGCATTCGATAAAGCAATTGCTGCAGCCGCGAAGATTCCTGAACCGAAACCAGAAAAATTTCCTTCCATGAAGGAGATCTACAATTCTTCCGGAAAAGCTCATCTGGGACTCAGTAATCCTGCTGAGGAACGATCCTCAGCAATGGCGTGTGCCGATATCGCTTTGATCAGTGTTCAGTTTCAAAAAACGGACCAGGCCAAAGAGTACATGGAAAAGTCGATGGCTTACGCCCGAGCGACGTCACCCAGCCCCGTGAAAGCTCAAGAGATTCTCGACGAATGCCGGAACCAAAGTAGCTCCGTTCAAAGCCAGTTACAAAGGACGCTGGACCTGAGTTCATCCCAGGTCCGCGGAGCCTTTATTCGATACCGCAAACAGTGTCAGGATCTCAAGGATGCTGCCGATGCTCGACTGCAGTTTCAAGTGAACTTGCTTCGTGGAATCGCGAAAGCAGGATTACTTCAGGAAACCTGGGACTACGCCGTTGCACGTCATGAATTGACCGACAGCATGGAACGAGAACCATTCTTGGATAGCTCACTTCCCGGCCTGTTGATTGTGCTCGCAGAATTAGAGAATTCTCAGGATCTGAAACAGAGTATTTACGTCGCCTTAAAGAACAGGCCCGAGTTCGATGCTGTTGACAGCGGAACTGGTGCAATTCGTCTCGACTTCCAAAAGGGAAACATGCGAGCTGCCGCTGACAATCTTCGAAAGTTCTATCGTTCCAAATCGGCACACGAAGCACGTGATCGTTCAGATATGATCGCACTGGAAATCATTGGGCGAATCCAACAAAAAAGATCGGTCAAAGAAACGTTCGATTTCCTGACAACACTGACTGACCCCGTCCTGCGGCAAGATGCGTTTCTGCTCTTCGCAGCACATACCACCCAAGCTGATTCCGCACCTCAGCTCTGGAAAATCCTCAAGACACAAAGCATCCGAGACCTGAGCGGCCTCGAACAGGGAGCGGTCTATCTTGGTTTTGTCACTGCGATTCCAGCACCGTAACACACAACATCGGCAGCCACCTTCCGTCGAGATCCTCAGCCCTTATTCAGGCGACTGGTCAATCGTCGCCAGGCACGAAACCCGTTGTAATAAAGTTGATCTCTCAGCTGACTTTTCCCAACTGGCCAAGGTGAATAGCCTTTGTCCCGCAAGGCTGCGTTCGTCTGGTATAATGCTCGTCGTCGATCGAGGTCTGGAGTTCGGAAGGTAATGCTGAACGAAATCGAAACGGATTCTCCATTCTTCACCCAGTGTGGAAATGTGACTGGAAAGTGCAATCCTTTTCCCGATTGAAGATCAAAGGTCCATCCGCTCTCCTGATGCTCCGTTCGGAGCTTGAGATTTCGTCCACGATCAGAATAAAACTGTTCCAGGTCTTCTTCACCAACGATCGACTTCTCTCGACCATCGAGCATTCTCACTTCCTTGCTGCCTTGAATCTGCAGAAGGAAGTTGTGTTCTGGATCGATATGATACGGTGTCACAGAGCCGGGTGAGGTGATGAAGACAAACGCCTGCGGTTGCGTCATTCCAGGGGCGATTGGATCAGTATAAGGACGCAACTGTTCCAGACAGACGTCCAAAAGCTCGCGATAAGCGGGGTCTTTTTCGGCGTACTTGATGACCATCCAGGACTCGCACTCTTCAATGCGGCGAATCGTTTCGACCGGAGAAAGACCATTGCGAGGCGTCAGGCTCGGGTCGATGCTCACCGGCAAATTTCCGGCGTTATATTCAATGCACTCTTCCGGTAATGTCTTCGTGAGATCAATCAATCGATCAAGCTGAAACAAAGGATGATCACACAACGCATGGTCGATTAAAAAAGGCTCACGCGAGAACTTCGATTCGAAGTCAACCGGATTCAAGGAGAGGAGTTCTTTAGCAACAGAAATCTCTTCCGAGGCTTCAGCAGTCTGGTTCACTTGATTTGTAATCGTAGATGACATGGTTTCTCTCCAGGAAGATTTTTTGACCGTACAGATCGCGGTAAGGAAAGGTCCGAAAGCCTGACTCTGGCACCACAGGCATTGAAAATGCCCTAACGTTTTGGTTTACGAAATGTTCTTTTTAACGAACGCAACAGAGGCATTGCTCCCAGGACAATATTCGCCCACGGACGCCCCAGCGATATCACCACATGTTCGATCGATCGACGTTCACTCCAAAGCCGGTTAATCATTGGGTGATTTGGAACTGCACAGGAGTCGACCCAGGGTGACTTTTGCGATTCGAGAAATTGCTGCATTTTGTGGAGCTGAACCAGCATCCCGGGAGAGTATTTTTTGTACTCCTGGTCAAAGGCAATTTTGTATTCGAAGGAACCTCTCCGGGAGAGCAGCGTGCAGAGCATCGCCACAGGCTCTCCATCAAGGAACATTCCCAGCACCTCAACATCACCCGCTCTGGTCCCACTGGTGACGAGTTCACGAAAGAATTCTTCCTGCTGAGGATCCTGCTTCAAGGCAGAACCCTCTTCTCCTTTCCAGCTTTTCAATTCCAGATCAAGAAACCAGTCTGCCCAGCATTCGCCGTATTCTGGATCTCCATTCGTGCGAAACTCGACCTGTCCGAGATTGTTCATCCGCCGGAGTTGACGTCGATATTCTCTGAAGTGATGCCGTCCAATGTTTTCAGTCAGCAACTCATCGTAATTGTGCCCGACCGTCAGAATTGCCCTTGAATAATGATCGTAGTGATAGGTGGTCAACAAGTTGTCGCGAATCAGGCGATGCAGTTCCTGATGGACTCGCCCTTCCGCAAGAGCCATTGGAAGCTCAACAAGATCGACTCGCGGTTGCATCGTTCGCAGGTGTTTCAGCAACAGCTTAAAAACTTGCTGTTCCGACCCACTTCGTATCAATGGAGAGGTCAGGAAGCTGAGTTCGGACTTCCAGAGAGAAAGCTCAGCAAGCCGAGAGGGGCCTCGCCCCCTTACAAATGGGAAAAAACCTAGCAGCTTGTTGTCAGCATCATCTTTGATCAGAACGACTTGCCAGTCTTCTTGCGAAGCTAACTTTTTCACTGCTGCTTGAAAGAACGTTGGTTCGTAGAACGCATTACAGAATTCGGTCTGCTGAGCCAGTTCGCTCCATTCGCTAACCCACTGATCCATTTCTGACGGGGAGGAGAGCGTGATGGCTGTTATCTGGCCCTCGGTTGTCAACGGGCCAATCGAGGAGGGAACCTGAACTTTGTCGACTTGGCGGGTCTCTTCAGGAGAGCATGCAAGTTGCACTTCGGACATGAATTGTCTTTCCGGACTAGGACGATTTCGAGGAGAATTATGGGTTCAAAACGTCTCGCTGGGAGGGGGAAGTCCGGTTGATATTTGTCCTGATTCTTTCATGGGTGCATTCCGAAGTGTTCTCTTTCACAATTGATGACAGGGTTTCACAGACATGTCGCCTCACCCAAATCCTCTTTTGTGAATCATGCTGAACGTCGCTCAGCTACCTTTCTCATCACGAAATGCGGGAGCAAATCGAACATTGGTCTTCAAGTTCTGCCTCGTGGTAAGCAATCCACGAAGTCATGACTGTGGTCTTCACGGGCACACGGGAGAGCAAATTGCTCTAGAACTGATCCTGAACTCTGAATTTGCTCTCTCAAGCACTGAGAAAAGCGAGAATTTCACAAGTTTCCGGACTGGTTCTAAAAATGGGCGTTGTCGACTCCAAATATCAGTTTTCCTGTTTTTTGAGTTGACGGTTCAAAAATATACCCTGCCGCCGCAACAATGCTCCCGATTCCCTACAATTCCTAGCCTCTTCCTCTGTGACACAGCTCACCAGCACGACAGAACTCAAGGAACCGTTGCAATCAGACCTCAGACATGTTTGAATCAATCAGCATCCATACCTCATCTGTCAGAGTGCACGCATTAATAGGGTTAAGTATGAAAACTCGCTTTGGTTCTCAGAGTTTCCCTCTGGTAAGCATTTTCTTGTTGCAATTTTGCATCACTGGTCCAGTTGCAGCTGACCAGAAGGCAAATCAATCAACGAAACCGAATGTCCTTTTCATCGCGATTGACGACTTGAACGACTGGGAAGGCTGCATGAGCGGGCATCCACAGGCCAAGACCCCGAATATTGACCGTCTGGCTGCTCAAGGCACACTTTTCACCAATGCACATTGCCAAGCCCCACTTTGCAATTCTTCCCGAACCAGCTTGATGACCGGGTTACGCCCTACGACGACGGGTGTGTATGCGCTTCAACCCTGGTTTCGTACTGTCGACAAATTCAAGGACCATGTAACCCTCCCGCAGCACTTTAAGGCAGCTGGTTACAAAACACTCACTGCCGGGAAGATCTACCACGGCGGCTACCCTCCCAAAAACGAGAAGCTGAAGGAGTATGACGTATGGGGTCCGGCAGCTGGTGTCGGCGTTCGCCCGCCTGAAAAACTGGTCGAAACACCAATGGGCAATCATCCGCTCGTCGACTGGGGGACGTTTCCACACAAAGACGAAGACAAGGGAGACTGGAAGGTTGCCAGCTGGGCAGTCGATCAACTCGCTTCTCCACCGGAAGAACCGTTCTTCATGTCTGTCGGTTTCTTTCTGCCTCATGTCCCATGCTACGCCACACAAAAGTGGTTCGACTTTTATCCTGAAGATGAACTTCTCCTGCCGAACGTTCCGCTGGACGATCGCGCGGATGTCCCGGAATTTTCCTGGAAGTTGTATTGGTACTTGCCGGAAGTTCGCCTCTCTTGGCTGAAAGCCAATCAACAATGGAAACCACTTGTCCGTGCCTATTTGGCTTCAGTCAGTTTTGTTGACAGCCAGGTCGGTCGAGTTCTGGATGCACTCGAAGAAAGCGGAAAGGCAGACAACACGATTATCGTCCTCTGGTCCGATCATGGTTGGCACCTCGGAGAGAAAGGGATCACCGGCAAGAACACTCTCTGGCACGAATCGACCCGCGTCCCACTTATCTTTGCCGGACCGGGTATCGAATCGGGAGCGATCTGTAAACAGCCCGCGGAACTCCTCGACATGTTCCCGACACTCATCGATTTGTGCGATCTTGCTCCTCGGAATGACCTTGAAGGACACAGTCTGGTCCCACAACTCAAGAATGCAGACGCTCCGCGAAAGTGGCCTGCCATCACCACGCACAACGCCGGGAATCACTCTGTTGTGACAGACCAATATCGATACATTCACTACGCAGACGGTTCCGAAGAATTATACGACATCCTGCATGATCCAGATGAATTCACGAACCTTGCAAACGATCCACAGTTTCAGAAAATCAAAGCATCGCTGGCAAAACTTTATCCTCGTAATGATGCCCCTCCTGCCCCGGGGAGCAAGTCCCGCCTATTGACAAAAGAGGGAAACCAATGGTTTTGGGAAGGCGAGCCGATCATTGAGTCTCAACTCGTGAAGTAACGCAAACAACACTTCTGAAATCACTCTGATACACTGGAAAGACAATCACGTTTTCAGATTCTGTAAGAACCCATCAGCCATTGTGGAAACTTCCAATCTTCACGATGACACTCATTTCATTTTCGAATACGCACAAGCTGTTCAGGATTTCTCATGAAACCTAGCCTCGCCGTTTTATGTCTGGTGATATGTTTCGCATCATCCCCATTGATGAGCCAGGAAGCACCCCCGACACCAAAAAAAGTGACATCGCTCCAGGAACTTGTTGAGATCCTCAAAGCAGAGAAGATCGAACATCAAGCCAATATTCCAGAGCAATACGTCGTGATCCCTGTGAAACGGGGAGGCTTGAACTCTGCACAAGTTATTCGCTGGGCGGCCCGCGACGGTTTTGTCCATTTCATTCAAGTTATTCCTGTACAGATCCCTGATGAGAATCTGACTGTTGTCGAATCAGCGATGGTGCGAATCAACCATAGCTACCCGGTCCCCGGACTTGGGATGAATCACGATAACAACACCACCTACTTCCGATTCACCGTCCCGATTCTTCCACGTGGATTTTTGCTGGAAAGTGAAGTGAAAGAGTACTTCAGCTTTTCTGTGAACCAGGCTGTCCAGCTTCTCCCAACAATCAAAGCTCTTGCCCAAGGCGAAGTCGCAGCGGAAGATGCCTTGGAATTTCATCGCAACCGAATTCAACAGGCTCTCGGTCCGCTCGGAGCATGGCGTCGCGAGTTCGGCGATAGTCAATGGGTGATGAAAGTGACCCCCAAGGGAGAGGTGACTCTCGAGAAAGATGGCAAAATTGTCGTTGATTCTCTCGTCAATGTGAAAGATGATCAAATGACATTTGACGATGTGACCGGCGAATTAGCTGTTGAAGGAAAAGGGACTTACAAATTCAAAATCGAAGGCAAAACGATGACATTCACCGTCGTCGAAGATGCCAGCGAAGGCCGAAAACAAGTCCTCAGTAGCGGTCCCTGGACTCGCTGACGAAATCGCCTTTCACTCGAACAGACCTGCGAGCTTGTCTCCCTCTTATCAATTTCAAAATTCTCAGAGTTCCGGGTGAAAACGAACCATTCGGCCTGCTGAAACCCCGGATTTAATGGGAAAAACCTTTTGATCTCTGAGAAACTGAGATTGAGGACTCTGAAGCTGTTGTTTCAAGCGCAAGCGATTCTAAACTAGAGCAACTTTCGAATTGGTTTTCAGGTTCTGCCTCGTGGCGAACAGCATTTTTATAAGAGAAATGCGATCCTCACGGGCACACGGTAGAGCAAACTGCTCTACTGTTTCATCAGACTTGATTTGACAGGTCGTCGACATCTGGAATGTACGCCAGCAGGCATGCAGAGGGACTGTTGCGACGTGTCACTCCAGGCCTGACGAGATCTTTTGAAAGTGATGTAGGCGCTCAGCCTCGCGGCGAGCCGTCTATGAAGTCATCAAAGTGACCTTCACAGACACGACAAAAATTGAAACTGCTCAGTTGAGACAAATCGCTCGATGAGCGAGGTCGGTCTGCATCTTCCACCAAACAGAACTTTTTCATTGAGAGCCGATCCAAAACTTGATGATGGTCTCTCAAGCACTGAAAAAATAATCAACCTGAATTTCGGATCAACTCCGAATTGAATTTCATCCTTCGACCCGAGTCCAGCGGCTTCATTGGACACTTCCTTTTTTAAGTGCGGCCTGTTGTGAAGCCGCGTTAGATATCTATACAGGTGAATCATGTCCACTGCGGCAGATGTTGAATCCACTCTTGGAGCGTTCGTCGATCCTCAATTCGAAATCCCCCTCTCGCGGGCGAAGATGCTCAAAGGCGTCACGGTCGAAGGAGCCAAAGCGACCGTTAAGATCGAACTCCCTACTCCAGCATATCCCAATCAGGAACAGTTGAAGGAATCGCTCCAGTCCGCCGTTCGAGAAAAACATACTGATCTCGAACAGGTTGACGTCGAGATCACGAGCGTTGTCCGTGGGAAAGATTCCGGAGCGAAGGTCGGACTCAAGGTCAAGAACGTCATCGCCGTCGGGAGTGGAAAAGGGGGCGTTGGCAAATCGACGGTCGCTGCCTGTTTAGCCTATGGGTTAAAACATTTGGGAGCGAGTGTGGGACTGATGGACGCTGATGTCTATGGGCCGAGCGTTCCCCATCTGCTCGGAGCCACCGGGCAACCCGCGATGCGTCAAATTCAAGCCCCGGATGGTCGGACTATCGAACGGATCGTTCCGATTGAAGTCGACGGCATCAAGTTGATGTCGATGGGGTTTATGGTCGGAGAAGACCAGGCGATTGTTTGGCGTGGCCCAATGCTTCACAAAGCTCTCAGCCAATTCCTCCAACAAACCGAGTGGGGCGAACTGGATTATCTGGTTGTCGACATGCCTCCAGGAACGGGTGATGTTGCGTTGACCCTTTCACAAATGGTTCAACTCGCCGGAGCCGTAATCGTTTGCACCCCACAAAAAATTGCATTGCTCGATGCAGGCAAAGCGATTTCAATGTTCCAAACGGTCAAAATTCCGATCCTCGGAATGGTCGAAAACATGACTGGTGATATTTTCGGACGCGGAGGAGCAAAAACCAAAGCGGAAGAAATGGGAGTTTCCTTCCTTGGAGAAATTCCGTCAACTTCCGATGTTCGCATCAAGGGAGACGAAGGAAAGATCTCTGCTCTTGTCGCCGAAGAGAACCCTGCACGTGAAGCGATTCTTGAAATCAGCAGCAATGTTGCCATGCGAATCGCCAAAGAAATCATGAAGAATCCAACAATGCCAACGCTCGAAATTCTGTAACGTGACGGACTTTTTACAGGCCACTCTGTAAAAGTCCTCACTTCAGAGTCTCGATTGACTTCACACTCACTACTTCACTCTGGCGACTTTGTGAAAGTGAAGTTCAACTTCCCGATCGACGACCCGGCGAAGACCTTCAGCGAGACAGCGCGGTTCGTTGTCTTTTTCTCCACGCTGAATGATCTCTTCCAGGGGAGTCCCGGGGTGGACGGTGAATGTGCTTTGTTGAATGATTTGATTCCCGGCATCAAGCTCGGGGACGATGAAATGGCACGTCGCCCCATAGCTGAGCATGTGGTGACTATAGGCATCGTGATACGGTCGGAACCCCGGAAACGATGGCAGGACTCCGTGATGTAAGTTGATGATCCGCCCCCCTGCAAACTCCCAGCAGGCTCGCGGCGGAACGATGCGCATGTATCTCGCCAGAACGATGTAGTCGACGTCGTACTCGTCGAACAGACTTACAAACTTGTCGTCATCGGGAACACCTTTGGAATCCCCGATGTTGTGGAACTCGACACCGAACTGCTCCGCGATTCCGCGACACGAATCCCGGTTTCCAATCATCACCGGGACAGTCGCGTTGAGACGCTTGTCGCGAATATCTCGAAGCACCGCGAGTGCTGGCTCCGGGCGATAGGTTGTGCAAAGTGCAATGCGAGGTGGACGGTCATGTTCATCACGCGCCCAAACCCGAATCTTCAGCCCCTTGAGTTCCCCGATCTGATTCATCCGCTCTCGCAGCACCGAAATCGGTTCATCCTCGGCCGGCCATTCCATACGAATCAGCATCGCGAACAGTTGCTCAAAGTCGCGGTCGTACATTTGAATCTCATGAAGATTCGCTCCGGACTGTGTCACGTAGTGGACAATCGGATCTGCAAGCCCCCGATTATCAGGACCAACAGCGGTGATAATGACCTGCATAAAATTGACTCAACTCTCTGTATGTCTCTTTGCGGATTCCAGGGAAAGAAACAGGGCAAAATTCAGCGAGGAAATGTGCTGAGGAATCACGGAAACGATTCGCTGAAGAGCCCCAATAGCAAAAAATTCAGCAAGTGTGGGGAGTATCGCAAGTTTTGAAATGCGCTCACATCGTCGATTTCGCAAACGGATCAACAAACCGCTGAGCAACAGACTCGGGCCAGTTGCTCAGCGGGCATAACTGAAAATTAAAGGATTTTCGAGCGCAGCTCTTCGAGCAAGCTGACGGCTGCCCCGACGTCCGCTTTCTGCTGATCACGATCTTCCGGAATTTCTCGTTCAATCGTGAGTGGTCCGGTATAGCCGATTTCTTTGAGCGTCCGCAGATAGGTTTCCATACCGACGTCACCTTGGCCGAGTGCGACTTCACAACCCCACGCCGTACCACGTTCACCTTCAGGTGCCCACGTTCCATCTTTGCAATGAATACTCCGCACGAGGTGCCCGACTTTTTTGAGTGCTTCGATCGGATCGCCGGTGCCGTAGAGAATCATGTTGGCTGGATCAAAGTTGATGAAGAGGTTGTCGCGGTCGACATCGCTGATGAATTCAAGAAGATGGTCCGCCGTTTCCTGACCGGTTTCCAGGTTCAGTTGTTGACCATTCTTTTTGATGTAATCCAGCAAATCGCGAGTCACTTCCAGCAGCCCTTTGTAATCGTCTCCGTTTCGATCTTCCGGAACGAATCCAATATGCAGAGCGACCGTCTGGACGCCGAGCAGCTTCGCGAAGTCAGCGATTTCTTTCATTTCCTGAGCACGCGCTGCACGTGTCTCTTGAGGAACGAGCCCGACTGTTTTGACAGTCTCAGCGATGCTCGCATAACTTTCCCCTTCGAAGCCTCCGAAAACACATGTGACTTCGATTCCAGCGTTTTTGCACTTTTGCAAGAAGTCTTTCGCGGTTTGTTCCGTTCGCGTTTCCTGATGTGGAGCGTGAATCTGAACTGTTGGGATCTTCAATTCTTCCACAACGTCAAGACGAACTCCCAAACCAGCATCGACAGAGGTAAACACCCCGATAGGCCATTGACTCATTGATATTCCCCTGAAATAAAATTCGACCGTCTCGTTTTAGACAGTGCCATGATCGACAGTCTATTGCTGTCATTCTTGACAGTGTCTTAACGAAACTGCAATTCTTGAAACAACACCCGATGAGAGACGTCTCTCGGGTCAGCTTGTCCGGTTCTGTCTTGCGGTCGAGATCGTGTGCAAGACCAGACAATTTCCATCGCTCACAATAGAACGTAGACAATATAACAACTCGTGCATCCTGACTCTATTGCACCGCAGCACCTCCAGAGATTGAATGCCTGAAGAGCGATAGAGCAGTTTGCTCTACCGTGTGCCCGTGAAGAACGCAGTTCTCCAGTAAAAATACTGTTCGCCACGAGGCAGAACCTGCAAACCAATTCGAAAGATGCACTAAAACAAATGGAATACAAATGCAGATTGGCTGGCTGAATCGTTTGCTGGGGAATCGTGGAGAGCGAGCAGCGGCCCGATTTCTGAAGAAATTGGGCTATCGCATTCTGTCGCGACAAGCTCGCAATCAAATTGGGGAGATTGATCTCATCGCCCGAGATGGTGAGACGATTGTCTTCGTAGAAGTGAAAACGAGATCTTCAGCAACGACCGGCCACCCCAGTGAAGCGGTCGGTGTTCAAAAGCAGAAACAGCTCACGCGGACCGCACTTGCGTGGCTGAAACAAAGAAACTTACTCGAACATCGCTGTCGCTTTGATGTTGTCTCCATCATCTGGCAGGACGGAAAAAAACCTGTCATCGAGCATTTCATCCACGCTTTCGAAGCAGTTGGTCACGGTCAGTTTTATTCCTGATTGACCTCGTGAGTGCGTAGTGCATTCTCAATAATTGAGGCGCCCGGAGGAGGTCACTTTCACGACCTTCATAGACTGCTCGCCGCGAAGTCGAGCGGAAGGAGCAACATGCGAATTGCTCTATCCACCAGAATGCCGGAAGCGTTCAATCGTCTTGGCGTACGCGGTGATGAGCTGAGAAACAACCGGACCAACAGTTCCGTCACCGATTGTTTGGTCTTCGACTTGAATAACCGGCAGAATTTCCGTTGTTGTTCCGGTAATAAAGAGTTCATCCAGCTTTGGAAGATCGTTGCGATAAATCATCGCTTCGCTGATTTCAACATTGCACTCTCCGGCAAGTTGAATCAGCAGCTTACGCGTGATTCCCGGAAGGATATTTTGCCCAAGTGGAGTTGTTAAAATACGACCGTCTCGGACACCGAACAGGCTTGTGCGAGATCCCTCGATGAGTCGATCTTTCTCATCAACGAGCAAAGCTTCAGGACATCCAGCTTCATAGGCGGTTTGGGCAGCCATGCAATTTGCCAGCAGGTTGACCGACTTAATGTCGCATCGCTTCCAGCGGAGATCTTCCAAAATGATCACACGCGTGCCGACTTTTCTCAGTTCCTGATACGGATCTTTGAAGTGTGAGACATAGATCAGTTCGCTCGGCGTTGGCGGAGTTGCCGGATATCGGTGAATTCGCGGTGCGACTCCGCGCGTCACCTGAATGTAGACAGTCCCTTCTGTGACATCGCTGGCTGCGATCGTTTCTCGTACTCGCTGAGCGATGATGTCAGCATCTGCTGGGAGTTGCAATTTTTCGAAGTTACGTCTCAACCTCGCGATATGGTCATCAAAGAGAAACGGTTTTCCGCCGTAAACTCGGAGAACTTCGTAGATTGCATCTCCAAACAGAAATGCCCGATCAAGCACTGAGACCTTGGCTTCAGAGAGCGGCATTTGCGTACCGTTCCAGTTGGCCAATGGAACTTGATCGAACATCTGACTGACATCGGGGTCATACATTATTCTGGAATCGTCTTGGGTTTGTACTCGTGTTTTCGCTTGCGAATGACAGTCGCTTTTTCAATCACGTCGTCTTTCTGCAATGAACGTACCACATCAAGCCCTTCGACCACGCGACCGAAAACGGTATGGACACTACTGGGGCTGATTTCCCGGTCCAGGTGCGGTGTTGGCAAGTGAGTGATGAAGAACTGCGAGCCGCCAGTATCTTTCCCGGCATGAGCCATGCTCAATGTTCCGGAGAAGTGGCGACGTGCGTTCGGCTGGTAGGCTTCACATTCAATATTATAACCAGGTCCGCCGCTGCCGGCTCTTTGAGGGTTGGTTTTGCTGAGTGGGCAGCCTCCTTGTGCCATGAAGTTTGGAATCACTCGATGGAACAGCAGGCCATCGTAGAACCCTTTTTCGACCAAGTTCACAAAATTGGCGACCGTGTTTGGAGCTTCGTTTTCGAAGAGTTCAAGAACAATGTCGCCTCGGCTTGTTTCAAATTTCACACGAGGAAGTTGATCATCACCGGTGGCAGCCGCTTCTTTTTCACGAATCGCCTGCTCTTTCGCCCAATAGTCGATATAGGTCTCAGACGTTCCCAGGTATTGCCCCCCCAGGTCTCCCAGAAGTTGACCTTTTTTCTTCGCCAGGCTGAGAATGCGATGAGCATCTTCAAAGTTGTGCTCTGCGAAATTTGCGACACCCGCAAAGTTGGCAGCCACATCATTTTGGGCATCCGCTTTCAGGACAGCTTCAGCAACGGCCTTTGTTGTCGGATAGTCATTGCGACTGAATGAGAATTGCATCAGTTCATTTGCAACTTCCAGAGTTGTCTCATCCTTTGGGTTCTTTTCGAGTTCTCCTGCGACCTGTTGCCCCAGTCCCGGGAAAATTTCATTCTGCAGCCGAGTCGCAATCTGGGTGTATTCTTTGACAAGCTCTTCTCGCTGTGCGGGAGTCGCTTTTTGTGCTTCTGCCTGAAGCTCTTTCAATCGAGTGAAGGAGTCTTCGCGGACTTTCAACAGTTGCTCCCAAGAGAGTTCTGCTTTCTTCTCCTGAGCATTCACGGGACCGCTCCCGGCGAACAGAAACAGACTAAGAAGCAATGCACAATGGATTCGTATAAACATTTGATCTCCGAAAATATGGATGTTCTAACTGGACAGCGTCACTTTGAATTTCGTGTCACATCGAGTTTAGTAGGTTGCGCAAAACATTGAACTGACAAAAGATGGAAAGTGTTGACCCGGATCGAGACTCAACAAGACCGGCTGAGCTGACGTTCATCGCAACCTGTCTCACACAAATTCTTTACGGAGAAAACACTCCGGAAAATTACGCTGCCGAAATTCGTGTGAACCTGAATTCATTCCGTGAGTCTAAAGGACAGAAAGAGTTCGCAAAAGTGTGGATCAAATCTGAGTGGAAACTCCTGCTTCCGAGGAGAGCGGAATTGTTCTCAAAATCAGAGAGAATTCTTGATCCTTTCCCAAAATGAGCCGTTTTCACCAGTAAGTAGCAAATAAAAACCGTACAAAAGCGAAGACAGAACGAATTCTCTCACTCTCTGAGAGACCGTTTTCGTGTTTTTCGATCACCTCACTCAATCGCTCAATTTTAGAAAGGAACAGTCCGTTACAAATCGTGAACTATTCCGCCTGGAAACATGAACAAGGCTGCTGAAGTCGTTGTCATCGAAAGAATTTATGACCACTAATGCAGGTGTTGTCAGGCAAGTCATAGCAAGATCGCGAAATCATATTCGGGATCTGCAAAGTCTGGGGCTTTCGGAATCCAAGTCGTTCACTGCACTGGAGGGTAAGACGATGAAATTTAAATTCACAGAACAATCGCTCAGAAGATGGAAAACAATCTCCGTCGCAGGCTTCGGTTTGACTGGAATTGGCCTGGCGTGCATTGTGCTGATCATTGGACAGTTGGCTCCTCCAATTCTGAATGGAGAGCCCCCTGAAGTTTCGACTTTCGAAATGGCCATTGAAGCGACCATCGGCCTGATCTTCTTGATCGCCGGTTTCACAATGATGGTGATCGGGTCGGACCCGTTCGAAGATTCGACCAACGCATTTCGCTTCGATCAGGATCAGGAACGGACATGAGCCTCGCTTCGCAGCATGCTGAAGATGTGAAGCGATGAACCTGTTGGAGGTTCATTCATTGAGGTGTGCCCGTGAAGAACGCATTTCTCTAGAGCTGGTCCTGAAACTTGAAATTGCTCTCTCAAACGTTGAGGAAAGCGACGATTCCAGAGGTTTTCGGACTGGTTCTAGTAAAAATGCTGTTCGCCACGAGGCAGAACCTGCAACCCGTTTCGAAAGATGCTCTAAGGAGATGTATACAGGTTCGAATGCTGCCACCGCGGCTTGCTCACCAGTTCCGTCTTTTCTCCTTCCGACTACCTCTGTTTTCTGTTCGGACACGCTTGATTCGGCAGAGGTTTTTTCCGCTTTTAATTGCGATCTGCGAATTGCAATCTGCCAAGTAATTCACTTAGTGTTCGGATAAGTGAATTCGGGCCTCTCAACTGTTCATTGATTTTCCACTAATGAGACGGAGAGAGAAATGGCGTTGTTTGAGCGGAAGCGATTTGTCTGGAATGAGCCCTGGTTCTTTCAACAACGAATCAGAACTACGAAGTCGTGGATCAATCTGGTTCTTCTTCTTAGTGCAATCGCTGGCGGTCTTGGCGCCCTTCTTTACTTTTCAGTCCCGGCTGGACAGCAGCCGAATCTCTTCGAAATCATCGGCATGAGTCTCGGCGCGGCAGCGGCTGTCTGGTGGATTTTTGACGGAACCGAAACACGACGCCAAGCAGTCTTGATGGAAGACTCGATTGTTGTTGGTGGCGACATGGGGAAATACTCCAGCCCGGAAACATTCAAACTGGCGGAGATTCCAGGTGCCGCCATTGTGATGCCGGAAGAATCAAAATGGCCGGAACCTGCCCTCTTTTTTCATTACGATGGAGAAGAGCAAGCCATTGGAATCGATCGAAAAGCCGGACTCTCGCGTTTGGCACAAGCACTGCATGATGTCGGGCTTCCCATTCGACTCGATGGCTGGGAACCGGGAGGAGAGAGTGAGTTTGCAAAAGAGTTTTCCTGGGAGGCAGATCCGAACACTGTCACAGGAAAGGCTAAGATCGAGACGTTGCCAGAAGGGACTCCAAGCTTAATGACTCCCGGAGGGATCATCGTCGCAATCATTACTCAGTGCTGGGCAATTGTACTCTGGCTGGTCATTGTGGCAGCCGCCATCTACTACGGGTATCAGAATTTCAACAACCTGGGAGTCGTTCGTTTGGGACTCCTGATTGTGATGTCCATCGGCACGATGTATATCGCTGGCGTCTACACAGATCGATACGCAAGTGCAAAAACTGCCAAAGGACTCACTCGGATGGCGACTGATCAAATCCGAAAACGGGATGGACTTCAAGTCGATCCAGATGCTCAGATTCTCTTGCCTGTAGAAATTTTCACACGCGATCAGTTCGACAAGTCTATTCAAAAAATTCACGAAATGGGCTTCCTTCAGGCAGACAAAGCTGGTCAACGGATGCTTTACGAAGGAAAGAAAGAACGCTGGTCGATCCCCACTGAATCGATTTATTCGTTCAAAATCGAAGAAGTTCAGACGGGAACTCCGGGACAATCTGCCATAGGAGCACTGAACTACTACGTCGTCGTCACATTCGCTGCGGAGGACAAACAGGAATTTGGTTTCCGTTTCAGCGAGCGCGACTACGGAGAATTCGACGATATCAAACGAGCTCAGGGGGGAATCAGTATCTTCGACGAGTTTGATTATCTCGTCTCGTCAAATTGAAAAACAAATCGACTTGAACTGAGAGCGTTTTCCAAATCGGCGTGCGCGATCGGTGTACGCGATCAGTCTCGTGGCGAGCAGTCTACAATTAAGTAGAACCAGTCCGAAAACCTCTGAGATCGTCGCTTTTCTCAACGTTTGAGAGAGCAATTTCAAGTTTCAGGACCACCTCTAAAGTGACCTTCGCAGGTACGGCAAGTCTTGAAATTGCTTTAAAGACCATCGCCGAAAGATGACAGGTGATCCTGCTTTTTGATAAGTTCGTCACACCATGGCTGCGAACCTCACGCCTCAGTATTACAAAGCTGAAGAAGCATATCGAAAAGCACAAACAACTCCGGAGCAAATTGTTGCTCTTCAGGAGATGCTGCGCATGATCCCCAAGCACAAGGGGACGGATCATCTGCAAGGGGCGCTCAAGTCGAAACTCAAAGAGGCTCGCGAAGCATACCAGGCGGAACTGAAAGCTCCCAAAGGGGGCAAAAGTTATCGCATTCCCAGGCAGGGATGTGGGACCGTCGTGGTGATTGGAGCACCAAATTCCGGGAAAAGCCGACTCGTTTCTGAGCTGACCAATGCCTCACCAGAAGTTGCGGAGTTTCCGTACACAACACGCGAACCGACAGCGGGGATGCTGGAATTTGAAGGGGCGTTGATTCAGCTGATCGATACCCCACCGATCTCGGGAAATCAGATCGAACCGTATTTAATTGACTTTGTCCGGACTGCCGATCTCGTTTTATTTTGCTTCGATGCCAGCTCGGACGATGCTCCGCAGGAAACAGCGGATGTCTTACGTCAACTCGAAACTCGCAAGACGGTCTTATCGGAAAAGACCGGATTCGATCCGGCTGATTTTTCAATTGTCCATGTCAAAAGCCGCTTGATTCTGACTCGCTCGAATAGCCCCGAGGCAGGCATTCGTCAAGAATTGTTACAAGAAGTCCGGCCGATCGAATTTCCTGTGATCCCGACGGATCTTGCTGTTGAAGAGCAGAAAAAAGAGCTCGCCAAGTCGATCTTTGAAGCACTCGAAAAGATTCGGGTCTATACCAAACGTCCGGGAGAACCTGTGGAATTGGTCGATCCTTATGTGATCCCGAATGGTGGAACCGTGGAAGAACTCGCTCACAGGGTTCACGAAGAGATTGCCATTTCGTTAAAGTTCGCAAAGGTTTGGGGGCAGGCTGACCACGACGGGCAAGCAGTGGGCCGAGAACATGTATTAAGTGACCTCGATATAGTCGAATTGCACAGCTGACCTCTGCAGAATATTTTCTCACTTCACGAACTACGTTGATCAGATTCAAAACGGATTGTTGACATGCGGAAGATTGGAGCACTGGAATCCTCAAAAGATGCCGAAAGGTTCCATCGCTTTCTGCGATCTGAGGGAATCGACAACCAAATTGAACAAGTCCCTCCGAGCTGGGAGGTCTGGGTTCTCAGCGATGCAGACTTGGACCGCGCCAAAGCGGAGTTGGAGTCGTTTAAAAACTTTCCTACGGATAAAAGGTTCAACGTCAAGCACGTTCCGCCTCCGAAAGCTCAGCCAGAAGCAAAAACTCCCCGCCGCAAAGCCGGTTCGAACGATATTCCTGTCACCCGATTTCTGTTGGTCTCGTGCATTGTCCTCACGATTTACACAGGCATGGGAACGCGGCATGAAGAGTTAATGGGCAAACTGAAGTTCTCGAACGTCCCGAAAGTGGGGGATGCGTTTCAAGTCCCTCCTGAGATTGTCCATGGAGAGATCTGGCGAATTTTCACACCGGCATTTATTCACGGTTCGTTCTTTCACCTTGCTTTCAATTTGTACTTTTTGTGGATTCTCGGCAACACCATTGAACGGACAAAAGGCTCCATGCTCTTTGCACTTCTTTGTTTTGTGACCGCAGCCGGCGGGCATTTTACCCAATATTTTATAGTTGGACCGAACTTTATTGGGATTTCCGGTGTTGTATACGGACTGCTCGGGTACTTATGGATGAAGCAAATGGTCTCGCCGGAAGAGGGCTATTCCATTCCCGACATTTTGATTGTTCAAATGCTGATCTGGTTAATGCTTGGCATCTCCGGAGTTCTCGAATCGTGGGGAATTCCGGTCGCCAATGGAGCCCACTTCGGCGGACTGTTGGCAGGGATGCTCCTCGGGGCATTCCCCGGACGAAAGCGCGTCGTCACCTGAGCAGCCTGCACAGCATCCACAGTCAAGTTTAGAACCGATCCTGAAACTTGAAATTGCTCTCTCAAACGTTGAGAAAAGCGGCTATTCCAGAGGTTTTCGGACTGGTTCTAAGCAAACGAGTTAGTGAACCCGAAGTCGCAGAGCGGCCAAGTCGGATTTTCAGTGGTGAAAACCTTTCTTGTAACCTTTCATCAATAAAGAATATCCAAGAGGATTTGAATAAACGACGTCCGCGTTTTTCTCGCGGGATGAGCGATGCATCACCTGAAAACACGTATCACAGATGGAAGAAACACGTTCGTGTTTGAGAGCAATTTGCTCTACCGTGTGGCCGTGAAGAAAGCGTTTCACCAGTAAAATTGCTGTTCGTCACGAGGCCGAACCAGAACACCAATTCGAAAAATGCGATAGAGCAAACAAACAGGAGATATTGTGGCAGAGAAAGCCTGGGGCGGACGATTTTCCGAACCGACCAACGAACAAGTCGAACTCTTCACCGAGTCCATTTCCTTCGATGCCCGTCTGGCTGCCGTTGATGTGCAAGGCTCGCAGGCGCATGCAAAAATGCTCGCGCACGTCGGTCTCATTTCCAATGATGAACGAGACAAAATTTGCTCGGCACTTGATGAGATTCTGGAAACGATTCAACAAGGCAAGATGGAATATCGCCCCTCGCTGGAAGATATTCACATGCACATCGAATCTGCTCTCATCGAGAAGCTCGGCGACACGGGACGCAAACTTCATACAGGTCGGTCTCGAAACGATCAGGTTTCGACAGATATCAAACTCTACATTCGCAATGCGATTGACGAGGTCGATGCACTTCTTGAAGAGCTTCAGCGTGCCTTCGTCAGCCGTGGTGATCAGGATCTGGATATCATTCTTCCCGGATATACACACTTGCAGCGGGCGCAACCTGTCAACGCAGTTCACTATTGGCTGGCCTACGCTGAAAAGTTTCAGCGAGATCGGGACCGACTGGCAGATTGCCGAGCCCGGTTAAACCAATCTCCTCTCGGTGCCGCAGCCCTTGCAGGCTCGACGCTTCCGATTGATCGAGATTTCACTTCCAAAGAACTCGGCTTTACTGCTCCGGCTGCGAACAGTCTCGACATTTCCAGCGACCGCGACTATCTGGCAGAGTTCACGTCGGCACTTTCGTTGATCGCGGTACACCTGTCAGGTTGGGCAGAAGAGTGGATTTTATGGTGTACGACAGAGTTCGGATTCCTGACTCTTTCAGACGCCTACACCACCGGTTCTTCGATTATGCCGCAAAAGAAGAACCCCGATGTACTGGAACTTATCCGCGGAAAATCAGCACGTGTGATCGCATCCGCACAGCAACTCTTTGTACTGATGAAGGGTTTGCCGATGGCCTACAACCGGGATTTGCAGGAAGACAAACTGGCAGCGTTCACCGCGTTTGATGTCGTCAAAAGCTGTCTGGGACTTGCTCCGTCGATTGTGATCAATGCAACGTTGAACCGAGACCGCATCAACAGCCGTATCGAAGAAGGATTCCTCGATGCCACTGCCCTGATGGAATACCTGATTCGCAAACAGGTTCCGATGCGGACCGGTCACGGTATCGTCGGAATTCTGGTTGCGCTGTGTGAATCAAAAAAATGCCGGTTGCAAGATTTGACTGTTGAAGAACTTCAGGAAGCGGCTCCACAAATCGAAGAAGATGTCTACGAAATTCTCGGCGCCAGCAATGCCGTGGCAGCCTTAACCAGCTTTGGGTCTGGTGGACACGAGCCGGTTAAGCATCAACTTAAACTCTGGCAGGATCGATTCGCATAGGTCAAAAGGAACGACGAGTTGGAGTTCACCCTGACGGTCCGTCACATTCCCTATCACTTTGAGAGTTCATTGCCAGTTCAACTCCAGCGGGGCAATTTATGAAATACCGTGACGCATTTCTCGCAGCCGGGATGATCGTGGCTGCCGTCGTCGGATACTCTCTCCTGATTCAGCAATTCGACATCGACCGGCTTGTCAAACGTGGTGCAAAGATCCGTGTCACTCCTGATCACAAGCCGTATTTGATAGATCTCTCTGATGAGAAGTTTAGCAGCGCCGATCTAAAATATCTAAAAAACTCACCCACAATTGAGCAACTGTACTGCTCGAACAGCAAAGTCAGTGATGAGGGAATGGAAGCGCTTTTGCATCTCCCCAACCTGAAAGAACTGGATCTCACAAAAACTGCCATTTCCGACCAGACCCTGAAAGTTCTCGCAAAAATCAAAACGCTGAAACACCTCAAGCTCTCGAACACCGCAGTGACCGATGTGGGGATCGGGTTTCTGAAGGGACATCCGTCGCTATCAATGCTTGAGGTGGATTCCTGTTCCAATATCACCGCGAAAGGGCTGATGGTCTTAAAAGAAAACCCGAAACTGGCCACGCTGAGACTTGGCGACACATCTATCAGGTATTACGAGTACTGCGAATTGCTCGAAGCGCTTTCCAAAACGATTATCCCGGTGAACGGAAAAACCTTGCTTGGACTGGGAGAGAGTCAGGCGTTCACTGGCTCAATTTTTCACAATCGATTCTCAACATCGTTCGAAGCGTTTGACTCGTTTGACAGATTACAAGATGAACCTGTCGAGATCGCCATCATGATGTCTTCCTGGGACGCAGATGATCCGGAAAGGCTTGACTGGTTAGAAAACTTTGAGGGCAAAGAGAATGTTGTCTCTTTAAACATCAATCTCAATATCCTTCACCCAGAAGAGAAGCTGTTGCTGTTTCAACAGTTTCCAAATTTAAGATGGATCGTAGTCAAGGGAAATTTCTCGCAAGAAATTATTGACGAAATCGGCAAGTTCAAATCTCTCCTTTTTCTTTCTCTGGGCATCGCCAGATATGGTGATACGGAGCCTGAAATCAATGAGCAACAAACCTTCAATTTCGCTCCTATCGCAAAGCTGGATGGTCTCACAACTCTCTACCTCAATCACCCAAGTTTGGATCGGGAATCTCTCTCGCCATTCGAATCACTTCAAAATCTCAGGCAAATATCATTCTCATCTGGAACATTGCAGGATGAAGACATTCAGTTCATCACAAAACTTCCCGATTTAGAGGTCGTCTATCTTCGTGAAAACATGCTGACAAAGAGATCACTGGATAGAATGAAACAGCTTCCTAACCTGAAATATGCTGACTTGGCACACAACGAGATTGATGACAAAAGCCTCCAGGAATTTGATAACTTTCTCACCTTCAAGCGGAATTCTGAAGAGGACAATGAATACGATGATGGAACCTCAACCATGCAATAATTATGTCATCACGCTTGAAAAAAATGCTGAAATCAAACTGCGAATGAAGATTGCAAGGCACCTGCTCAGAACAGGGATTTCGCATCGTTACAAAACCTTTCCCGAAAAACCGGTCTTGCCTCATGTCCCTCTTTCGCGATAATAGTTTTTGAGAGAGTCTACATCTCTCGGCGAATCACTGAATTTGACGAGTCAAATTCCTGATGATCGCTTTTCCTTTGGCAACCCAGTCGTTGGCGACGGACGCTGCTTTCGTCCACGCATCAGGTTTTGAAGTTGCCCAGCTTCTTTCTACCAGGGTGTATCCTGCCTGAGCGTCGAAGAGACTGCGCTCCCAGCTCGTGGCTGGTTTAGGAGGATGTCTCGTGACGAATGGTCAATCACTGCTGTCCCGGTTTTCTGACCGTCAGGATTCCACACAGTTTCTCCAGGAAAACTGGCAAGGAAGCTTTGCGGAATATCTTGATCTCGTTCGAAAGCACCCTGCCATCACTCGGACTGCGTACCAGCGCATGTACGACATGATCATCCAAGAGGGAACCTACTCAGTCGAAGGAAGTAAGGACCTCATCCGTTACAAATTTTTCGACGATCCGCATCTCGATGGCGAAGATGCAATCTTTGGTTTGACGAAGCCACTCATGGAACTCGTCAATGTGTTTCGTTCCGCTGCTCTGAAATACGGCACCGAACGACGCGTGCTACTTCTGCATGGACCAGTCGGAAGTTCAAAGTCGACAATTGCCAGACTCTTGAAAAAAGGTCTCGAACGTTACGCCCGAACCGACGCCGGGGCGCTCTATACCTTCGGTTGGAAAGAAGAGGATGGAAGTATCACCTGGGACCCCATGAACTGTGAACCACTTCTGCTTGTGCCAGATTCTTCTCGCGAGGAATTCGCCAAAGAATTGAACGAAGGGCGCAACGACGAAGGATACCCAATTGAGATCGAAGGCGATGTTTGCCCGCTCTCACGCTTCTACTTCCAGGAACGCCTGCGCGAACAAAATGGAGACTGGACGAAGGTGCTGGAATCGGTTGTTGTCCGCAGAATTTTCCTTTCTGAAAAAGACCGCATCGGCATTGGAACGTTCCAACCGAAAGATGAGAAGAATCAGGATTCCACAGAACTAACCGGCGATATCAACTACCGCAAAATCGCGGAATACGGAACGGAATCGGACCCGCGCGCCTTCAACTTCGATGGCGAATTCAACGTTTCCAACCGTGGGATGATTGAATTTGTCGAAGTCCTGAAGCTGGACGTTGCGTTTCTTTATGACCTGTTGGGAGCGTCACAGGAACATAAAATCAAACCGAAAAAGTTCGCACAAACCGATATCGATACCGTCATCATCGGGCACACAAACGAACCGGAATATCGCAAGCTCCAGTCGAACGAGTTCATGGAAGCGTTGCGAGATCGAACGATCAAAATCGATATCCCCTACGTCACGACGCTCAGCGAAGAAATCAAGATTTACAACAAAAGCTACAATCAGGCCCGCGTACGTGGGAAGCATATCGCCCCACATACACTCGAAGTCGCTGCCATGTGGGCACTGCTGACGCGTCTCGAACAACCGAAGCATCACGGCCTGACGGTTCTGCAAAAGATGAAGCTGTATAATGGAAAAACATTGCCCGGCTTTACGGCAGAGAACGTCAAGCAATTGCGAAAAGAAGCCAAACGCGAGGGACTGGAAGGAATCAGCCCTCGCTATGTTCAGGACAAAATCTCCAACGCCCTGGTGGTCAATACGCTCTCGACCAGCCTCAATCCGTTCATGGTGATGAATGAACTCGAATCCGGATTACGGCACCATTCACTTATCGGAAACGAGGAATTGCGAGAACATTACCGGCAACTGATTTCTGCGGTCAAAGATGAGTACACTGACATCGTCAAAAACGAAGTTCAGCGGGCAATCGCTGCGGATGAAGATGCTCTCATGCGATTGTGCGGAAACTATATCGATAACGTCAAAGCTTACACACAGCACGAGAAGGTGAAAAACAAATTCACCGGTGAAGATGAGGAACCGGATGAACGCCTGATGCGGTCGATCGAAGAGAAGATCGACATCCCAGAATCCCGCAAGGATGACTTCCGGCGAGAAATCATGAACTACATCGGCGCACTCGCGATTGATGGAAAACAGTTCAATTACAAAACGAACGAGCGACTTCAGAAAGCTCTCGAGATGAAGCTGTTTGAAGATCAGAAGGACACGATCAAACTGACGAGCCTGGTTTCTCAGGTTGTCGACAAAGAAACACAGGAAAAGATCGATATCGTGAAGTCACGGCTTATTCGAAATTATGGTTATAACGATGAGTCCGCCACGGATGTCTTGCAGTACGTTGCCAGTATTTTCGCTCGTGGAGATGTCAAAGAAGATGGTTGATCTGAACCACTGAACTTGTGCTACAATAGCTGGTGGTCCAAACGAGCGACCGAACCCTCCTTGAACCCCCGCCTATTTATGCCCACCTTACGTGCTTTCATCATTTCACCGGTCTTCGTTCTTCTCTGTCTACTGCAATGCCATGTCGTTGCAAACGATCAGGAGCAGTTCTTCGAATCGCAAGTCCGCCCGCTTCTTGCCAAACACTGTTTTGAGTGCCATGGCGAGAAAAAGCAACAGGGCGAATTGCGTCTCGATCGAAAGCAGTTCGTCTTTGAAAACGGTGCAGCTGGGAAAGCTGTCGTCCCCGGAAAATTGGATGAAAGCCGACTCTGGGCTGTCGTGCAGTTCGATGAATTCGACACCCAAATGCCCCCCACCGGAAAGCTTCCTGAAAAAGATCTTCTCATCCTGAAAAAGTGGATCGAGTCTGGAGCCTTCTGGCCGGAAGAGGCTCACGCTGAAGCAGTCGCAAAAAATGCGGTTCCTTTGAAAAGCGATGGCAGTATCGACTTCGAAGCTGCCATTGCGAACCATTGGGCCTATCAGCCAGTGCAGGCTCCGCAAATCCCTGAGCGAAGCCCCGCTGCGGATTACGAATCTGTCATTGATCGCTTTCTGGCAATCAAGCTCAACGAGAAGGGTCTGAAGTTCAGCGAACGTGCTTCGAAACAGACCTTGATTCGTCGTCTCTCATTCGATTTGCGAGGCTTACCCCCAACCATCGCAGAAGTTCAGGCTTTTGAAGCCGATCAGAGCAAAACCGCCTTTCGTGATCTGATCGATCGATATCTTTCCGAATCAGCTTACGGACAACGCTGGGGGCGATACTGGCTCGACATCGCCCGTTATGCGGACACCAAAGGCTACGTCTTTACAGAGAATCGGTTCTTCCCGTACGCCTACACTTATCGAGATTACGTCATCGATGCTTTCAACAATGACAAACCTTACGATACGTTTGTCATGGAGCAACTCGCTGCCGATCAACTCGGTTATGCAGAGAATGATCCGAGATTGGCTGCTCTCGGATTTGTGACGGTTGGACCACGCTTTCTCAATCGAACTCCGGATATCATCGACGATCGGATTGATGTCGTCACTCGCGGATTAATGGGAATGACTCTCGGATGCTCACGATGCCATGACCATAAGTTCGATCCCCTTCCGACGGCAGATTACTATTCGCTTTACGGAGTTTTCGACAGTTCTCAGGAACCAGACCTCCCGCCACTACGTGGTGAACTGGACGTCAATGCTCCCGGCTATCAGGAGTTTGCTACTGAACTCAAGAAACGTGAAGAGGCCTTGGAGGCATACAAAAAAACCGCTCATGAAGAGTTGCTCGTCCAGGCTCGCAATCATCTGGATGACTACTTCCCGGATGCGCTCAAATCGATGGGCCTCTTGCCAGCTGATCTGGAACTCACACCAAAACATGGCGCACTCCGCGATCGCTTGAAGTCACACTGGAAGAAGACTCTTGAACTCATGGCAAAAGAGAATCGCCCATTCCTTCTCCCCGCCACAAAGCTACTTGCATTAGACGAGAAACAACTGACAGATCAGTTGCCAACGCTGCTCGATGAACTGGACGCGAATGACGCAATCCCGGACAGCCTGATCGAAGCCTTACGGTCCGCAAAGATTGCCTCGAAAATCGATGTCGTGAACGTGTACACACAGGTTCTCTCTTCCGCGAGAGATGAGTGGAATGAATTCAAGAAAACGAACCCCGAGGCGACTCAATTCGACGATCCTGGCAAGGAGCAGGCCCGCCGAATTCTTCTCGGTAAAGGCTCTCTGTCCGATCTCGACCCCGGGGACTTCTCCCCACTTTTTGAGCGAGACAATCGGACCAAGATCAGAAACCTCGAAAAGAAAATCGATGAATGGCATGCAACGTCGCCGAATGCCCCCGCACGCTCCATGGTTTTGGTTGACAAGGAAAAACTCACCAACCCTGTCATCTTTGTTCGAGGGAACGTCGGACGTCGAGGAGATCGTGTCCCACGCCGCGGACCACAAATTCTGAATCCCAGCCCGGAGGCTGTGTTCACAAAAACCAGCGGACGTAAAGAACTGGCGGAGCAAATTGCTTCGAAGCAAAACCCACTGACAGCCCGCGTTCTTGTGAATCGCGTCTGGATGTATCACTTCGGCAGTCCTCTCGTCGACACAACCAGTGATTTCGGGTTAAGAACTGAATCGCCAACGCACCGCGAACTTCTCGATTACCTGGCCTGGAGTTTGATGCACGAACATAACTGGTCGATCAAAGGACTACATCGAGAAATTCTGATCTCGCAAGCCTGGCAACAACAAAGTGTTGATCGTCCGCAAGCCAGAATGGTCGATTCGGAAAACCAGCTGTACTGGAAGCAAAATCGGCAACGTCTCGATTTCGAAGCGATGCGAGATACGATGCTCAGCATCGCTGGAAAAATTGATCTCTCTCTGGAAGGTCGGCCGGTCGATATCGAGAAGCAACCGTTCCCGACACGACGAACCGTCTACGCCCTCATTGACCGCAATAATCCATCCGGGCTCTTACGGACCTTTGATTTTCCATCCCCGAACTCTTCCAGCCCATCACGGTCTGAAACAACTGTCCCGCAACAAGCTCTCTTCGGAATGAACTCTCCCTTCGCACAGCAAATGGCAAAAGCTCTCGCTGAGCGAGTGAAAAAATCTTCAGCAGATCCGAAAGCTCAAGTGCGACAGCTTATCGAACTCGCGTATTCACGCCCGGCGTCGCAAGAAGAAGTTGAAATGCTCGCAGAGTATCTGAAAGCGGGAAAGCTCGATGAACTCGCTCAAGGATTAATGCTCTCAAACGAATTCCACTTCGTCGACTGACCTGTAAATCAAGAATTCGTCGATTTATCCCGACGACTTCCTGGTTCGTTCAGATTCCTCTCAACATCACTCTTTCAAGAAAAGCGGTTGTCACAAACTGTAGAAAGGACTCCACTTCAATCGATGGGAGCGGTTTGATGCTGTGCTGATTCCAGGAGCTTACTATGATTTCAATCACCTCCTGAATCCTGGCGCTCGTTTTCTCGATATTCCCGCAGAATGAATTTGCTATGCCTTTGCTGAAAATCACCGGTGGACGCCTCTACGATCCTGCAAACGGCATTGACGGAGATGTCTCCGATGTCTGGATTCAGGATGGAAAAGTCATCGAAAAGCCGTTGGCAGCTGATGTTCGACCGGACCGTGAGATCGACGCGACGGGAATGGTCGTTATGCCCGGTGGTGTCGATATGCACTGCCACATTGCTGGTCCCAAAGTCAACACGGCTCGTAAAATGCAGCCGGAAGACAAACGCGATACTCCCCCTGTGAAACGTACAGAGCTCACTCGTTCAGGGACAACAGGAAGCGTTCCAAGTACGTTTGCGACCGGATATCTCTACGCTGGTTTAGGATACACGACAGCATTTGATGCAGCTGTTCCTCCTCTCTCTGCCCGTCACGTTCATGAAGAATTCCACGACACCCCGATCATCGATAAAGGTTTCTTTGTCCTGATGGGGAACAATCACTACGTGATGAAGCAAATTGCAGCGGGTGAGGACGAACGTTTGAAAGCGTACATTTCCTGGCTCCTCGGCGCCACCAAGGGCTACGCTCCTAAAATCGTCAATCCCGGTGGAGTGGAAGTCTGGAAGGAGACCGGAGGGAACGCTCATTCACTGGACGATCCCGTCGGAAACTTTGGTGTCACCCCGCGTCAAATCGTTCATGGAATCGCTAAGGCGACGAATGAGCTTGGACTTCCGCATCCTCTTCACATTCACTGCAACAATCTGGGCATCCCCGGTAATTACAAAACAACTCTCGAAACAATGAAGGCTCTCGAAGGCCAACGAGGGCATCTCACGCACATACAGTTTCACAGCTATGGCGGTGACGCAGATGATCAGGGAACGTTCTGCTCAAAGGTTCCTCAACTTGTTGAATACGTGAATGAGCACGAGAATCTGACTGTCGATGTCGGACAGGTCCTCTTTGGGAACACAACATCAATGACCGGGGATGGTCCGCTCGGATATTTCTTACACAATGTGTTCGGGAGAAAGTGGTTCAGTTCGGATACAGAAATGGAAGCGGGCTGTGGAATTGTCCCGATTGAATACAAGGACAAATCGATGGTGCATGCGTTGCAGTGGGCCATCGGTTTGGAATGGTATCTCTTAATCGATGACCCCTGGCGCGTCGCCATGAGCACCGATCACCCGAATGGAGGGTCGTTTCTGGCCTATCCGGAAATCATCGCCTTGCTGATGGAACGGTCTCGACGGGAAGAAGTGTTGAAGCGAGTTCCACCATCGGTTCGGGAAAACTGCACGCTGGGTGAAATTGATCGTGAATACTCGTTGTACGAAATCGCGATCATTACCCGGGCCGCACCCGCAAGGATGCTTGGGCTAAAACATAAAGGGCAACTCGGTCTCGGTGCCGACGGCGATGTGACCATCTATCAACCCGAGGCCGACTTACAGCGAATGTTTGAGATGCCTCGCTATGTCGTTCGACGCGGTGAAATCATCGTCGATGACAGCGAACTGAAATCCAATTCCGAAGGAAGCCTGCAACACGTCTCCCCCGACTACGATGAAGGTGTTCTCCCCGATATTCAGAAATGGTTCGAAGAGAACTACACGATCGGCTTTAGAAATTACCCTGTGGATGACTCGTACTTGCACGACAATAAAGTCATTGAATGTACGCCGGAGAATTCTTGAAGTTCACTTCAATCTTGCGAACTTGATTCATCGTCCGAAACTTGTGTGCAACCGAGCGATATGAATTCAATGAACTTGACGCAGCTTACTCCGCACCGGGGGAGTCTTCTGTCTCTTCAGGCGGGACTGACTCCTGAGTCTCAGCTTGTTCGTCAATCTCTTCGGGTGGCTGAAGTACGATCTCGCCATGACCTTCGATTTGCTCAGCGCGGAAACCGTGGTGGCGAATCAGTTCTAACACAGCGAGAAACATTCCGATGATTTTGCTGCGAATGATTTCGCCTTCGAACAGAGACGTAAATTGAACGACTTTCTGTTCTCGAACCAGAGCTCCGATTTGATCAACATATTTGTGGATCGGTGTTTCGTCGTAGCGAATTTTTGACTCTGTATCGACCTCTTTTCGCTTGAGCACTCGCCCTAATGCGCTCACAAGATCCCAGAGTTCAACTTCTTTAATCCGATCGGCAGCTGGGTCTTTTGACGAAACGGGACGTTCATCAGCAAGGCGCGGATAGCGTTCCTGCCATTCGGCAGCTTGCTCCTGCAAAGAGTTCGCTGCGTCTTTGAATTTCTTGT
This sequence comes from Thalassoglobus sp., assembly GCF_048270125.1. NCBI lineage: Bacteria > Pseudomonadati > Planctomycetota > Planctomycetia > Planctomycetales > Planctomycetaceae > Thalassoglobus > Thalassoglobus sp. The sequence continues at coordinate 73,386 of NZ_JBLWTN010000023.1, forward strand.
ATTCAAGCAGTTGATGAATCAGATCCGATCGCGGATCGCTGTTGCTTTCCGCTTCGAGAGGGATTTCCTCTTCCGCTTGAGACGGCAACACATTGCGGCTTTTGATTTCGGCCAACGTGCTGGCCATCACCACGAAATCTCCAACGAGGTCGAGATCCAAATGTTTCAGGACTTCGAGAAATTCCTGAAACTGCCTGGTGAGACTCGAAATGGGGAGGTCGACAATGTCGAGTTCGTTCCGGCGTACCAGATACAGCAACAGGTCCAGTGGACCTGTGAAGATATCAAGTTCGACACGATATTTATCAGACATCTCAACATTTCAGCGATGGCGACGAGAACAGCAGAATCAATGAACAAAACCGCATTCGGTCAACCCGAATGCGGTTTGAATAGACTATCAGGTTTGTCGGTATTCACCGAGAGGACTATTTAGAACTGATCCTGAAACTTGAAATTGCTCTCTCAAACGTTGAGGAAAGCGGCTATTCCAGAGGTTTTCGGACTGGTTTTAGTCTGCCCTCTGTCTCTTACTTTACTGCCTCAACTTGACTTGGCCTTACTTCACAGTCCCGTGAAATCCTGCCTCGTGCAGAGCTTTCAGGACCGCTGCGTGGCTGATCTTCGAGCCGGTCAGCTGAAGCGTTCCGTCGTCTCCATTTGCTTTCGCCTCTGTGACTCCCTCGACTGACTTGGCTGCTTTCTCGGCAGCTCGAAAACACCCACCACAACAAAGGTGCATGTCTTCCACCGAAACGGCATCTTTCTTAGCCGTTTTGTCGATTTCGAATTTTGGACCTTCAATCGAAGGTTTTCCATAAAATCCGGCTTCTGCGAGACTTTTCAGTCCGGATTGAGCTGACTTTGAATTTGTGGCTTCAAAGACAACAGTCGCTTTGGTTTTATTAACGCGGACCCTTGAGACGCCATCCACGTCGGTCAGCGCATCTTTTGCTCCTGTGACACACTTGCCACAGCAAAGATGAACTCCCTCGACGGTGATTTCGTCAGCGAGAATTGGACTGGCAACCAGACTAGCCAGCAGACAGGAGAAAAAGAGTCGATGAGCATTCATGGTTCATTGCCTCAAACTGTGAGCCAAACGAAATGGGAAGAGATGAAACGAAAAGACAGTTTCACTCCTTACTGTTCTATCCGCATCTCGCCAGTGAGGTCAATCATAGACTCTTGAATTCCCTGGAGATCCCTCGAGAATTGAGTCCATCTCAGCGGGGCGTTATGCTGCAATGTTCAGCGCGATCAGTTCCATTCTGCTGGAGATTGTGTTGGACATCGCTCACGACCACATTCCGCAGATTCCGGAGTCATCATGGCCCAGTTCAAATACTCACTTAACTCCAGCACGATTAAGCCGACTCCGATTCTAGAAAAGATTCGCATTGCAGCGGAGGCTGGCTACGAGGGAATCGAACTCTGGCATGCCGATATCGATTTGCATCTGGAATCTGGCGGGACTGTTGAAGAGATTCGAAAGGTCGTCGATGATCACCAACTTGTTGTCCCGACAACTGTAATGCTCAAAGGCTGGTGCGAACCTGACGGGCCAGCAGACGTTCAGGGGATGGACGAATGCCGTCGCAAGATGGAGCACGCTGTGATCGTGGGGGCCAGACACGCCGTTGCGGGGCCGCCACATCATGGAGTTGATTTCGAGCTTGCTGCTCAACGGTATGGTCGACTGCTTGATTTGGGACTCGAACTTGGAGTTCGGCCTGCCATGGAATATCTCGGTTTTGCCCAGGAAGTGAATTCGATCGCAGACGCTCTGCGAATTATGGAAGGTTCTGGACACCCCGAAGCGACAATCGTACTCGACCCGTTTCATGATTTTCGTGGAGGTGGTGGTCATGATGATGTCGCAAAACTGAAACCGGAGCAGATCGCCGTCTGCCACTTCGACGATGCACCAGCATCTCCTCCTGCAAATGAACAACGTGATCCAGATCGCGTTATGCCGGGTGATGGAGTCATCGAACTCGATAAGTTTGTTGGGTTGCTGAGGCAGATTGGCTACTCGGGCTTCATCTCTCTGGAATTGTTCCGAGAAGACCTGTGGAAGCAAGATCCCCTCAAGGTCGCAAAACAAGGATTGAAAGCAATGCAAGCCATTTGCGAAAACGTATAGCTGCTCGCATTAACTTATGATCGTGAAGCACAAGCTTCATTCAGGTCTTCAATTCGACTCAGCACTTCTCTGTCAGTTCTGGATTGATCAAAGAGCGCTTTCGTCGTTCTCGGAGACTGCGACTCCTCGGAACCCGTATCGGTGCTGACTGGTCGGGACAGGCTTATCAATACTGGCAGATCTCTTTTCACTGACACCCATCTCAGTCGTCCCTCTGCCTCTTTCCGAGAGGGATTGTGCTACACACGCTGGTCACATCTTCAGGCTCGTAGCTCAAATCGATGCTGAGTAGAGCGACTTGGCTGGGTGAGCTCTTGATTCAAATGCTTATCAAAACGTTTAAGTCTTTTAACAGCAATGTTTTGCAGCAGGACACCAATCCGTGAAATCCGATGAATCAAGGTAAAAAAAGAGTACAATTGCGTCGCTACAACCGATAATATCGTTACATCCCGAACTTCTTGGCCAGTTTGCTGATGCTCAACGATTCTACTCATCATCTGAATCCCTCTCTGCTCCGACGGAAAAGTCCGTTGCGCGAGGTCGTCGAATCGACTGTTCTTCTTGCGTTGGCGGTGCTGTTGTTTCGCACATTTGCAGCTGAGGGATATTTGATTTCCACGGGATCGATGGCTCCAACTCTCTTGGGGTATCACCGTCGAGTTGAATGCCCGGCGTGTCATTTTGCTTTTACGCGTGGAGCCGCTTTCGACAAACCTGATTCAACGATGAACATTGCAGCGGCGAATCTTGATATCCCTTTGGATGCGTATTCCGCCACGCAATGTCCGAATTGCAGCCTCAGCGAAATCAACGCGCGTAAAGCTCCTCGGAATGAAGGGGATCAGCTTCTGGTGCAGAAACTGGCGTATGAATTTCGCGATCCACATCGCTGGGAAGTCGTCGTTTTCAAAAACCAGCAGGATTACGACCAGGCTTATGTGAAACGCGTGGCTGGCTTACCGGGCGAGAAGCTTCAGCTCCGGGATGGTGATGTCTTCGTGAACGATCAGCTCATGCGAAAGCCATACAGCGTCCAGCGTGCTGCCCGCATCGCTGTTTCAGACTATTCGCATCAACCCGATGATGGTGATCCAGACTGGCAACCTCGCTGGAAGGTCGATGCAGATGCCACCGGCTGGGAGTTCGGCGAGAAGGTCCTCTCCTTTAGAGATTCTCATCCGGGTTCCACCCCAAAGATGAATTGGATTCAATACGAGCACTGGATTCGGACCGGCGGAAACCACGTTTCGCGCGTAGCATTGAGCAGTTGGCCGCAAGATTTGCACATCCCCAGCGATCCACGATTTCGATATGAAAAGGGTGAACTGATTTGTGTGGGAACGTTTTCGGCGTTCGAAAAACAGAAGTGGCTCACATCCACCGATGACGAAGCGTTTCATCGAGCAATCAAAAAACTTTATGCAGAGTCTCACGTTGCTCCAATTGTCGATGCGTATGGCTACAACTCATATGAGAATCGGGCACATTCGAATCAGCATGATTTGATGCTCTCGCTGCACGTTTCGAAACTGAACGGTGCGGGCCAATTTGAAGCGAATCTCACGGATGGTGCAGACTGGTTTCGTTTGGTGATCTTGCCGGAGCGACGTGAAATCGCAGTTTTGCGGAGCGACAGTTCAGAACCGATTTGGGGAGGGCGATTGTCTGCGGACGTACTCACAAAACCGTTCGAGTTGGATTTCTCACTATTCGATCAGCAGATCGTTATCGCCATCAACGGCAAACCGTTGCATGCTCCGATTGAATATGTCCCCACTCAAAAACGGCAATCGCTCCGGCGCCCTGCACGAATAGGAGCTTTTGGAGTCAATTGCGAAATGACCGATCTCAAACTGTATCGAGACGTCTATTACACAACGAAAGGAGAACATCCTGATCAGGTTTACGAACTCGCCGACGATGAATTCTTCGTTCTTGGCGATAATAGCCCGGTCTCGCTGGACAGCCGTGTCTGGGAAAACCCGGCGGTTCCAAGAAGCTCGCTGATTGGAAAACCGTTCGTTGTGCATCTTCCTTCGCGTCAGAAGGAAGTTCACTGGAAGGGAAAAGTGGAACATGTCCGCGTTCCCGACTTCACGCGAATTCGGTACATCCGCTGAAGCCACTTCACTGCCAGGCGAATCTAATGCTAAGCCGGCGGTCTGAGGCAATTTTCGATGCTTGTCGTGCCTGCGAAAGTCGCTTTTCTGGCTTCATGGCCTGCTCATCACGAGGCAAAAAACGAATACCAATTCGAAAAATACGATCAATCCGAGGAATTCAAATTTTGATTCCTCGATCTGATTCCTCCAAACAGTATTGCCAAAAATTGCGTATCTGTTCCATTGGATACCTATTTGCCGGGAAAGCCTTTACAGTTCTATCTGCGCCCGAAATACGCGGCGCGGCGATTTCTTAATTCATCAGAATCAGACGCATGTTTGACAAAAATAAAATTTCATCATTCTTCTTCGGGAAATCTTCAAGCAAACCGGCTGAGGAAGAACCGAAAGAGACACCTCCAAAACGCAAAGAGAGCATGCGGGACACCGTAGAATCGATCCTCTTTGCTTTCGTGCTCGCATTTTTGTTCCGGACATTTGAAGCGGAAGCCTTTGTAATTCCTACCGGTTCCATGGCTCCCACGCTGTACGGTCGCCACAAAGAAACGACCTGCACACAATGCGGGTTCCGTATTACAGTCGGTGCAAGCGACGAAGTCATTCGAGGATCTGGGCTCCTCGGGAATGGAGCTCGAGTCAAAACTGCGATCTGTCCGAACTGCGCTTTTGAAAACGATCAGATCTACGACGAGATGGCGTTCAACGGCGACCGCATCCTTGTGAATAAATACCCATACGAATTTGGGGACCCGGAACGCTTCGACGTCTTTGTTTTCAAATACCCGGAAGAGCCTAAAACCAACTACATCAAGCGACTGGTCGGGTTGCCGGGTGAACTGATTCGGATTCGTCAAGGCAGCCTGTACAAAGTGACCGAGAACGGTGAAGAAATTCTCCGGAAGTCACCCTACAAACAGCGGCACCTTCAGATCCCGGTCTATGACGACAACTTCCCTCCGCTCCAACTTATCGAGGCGGGCTGGCCTGAACGCTGGGCGACCATGAAACAGGGCGAAGTCGGTCAACTCGGCAACTGGAGTGATGCCTCAACCGGATGGCAGGCAGCCTCGGATTCTCGTGAGTACTCGATCACCTCGGACAACACTGAGCGCAGCTGGCTCCGCTATCGTCATTACTTTCCGAGCCCCAAAGACTGGTTCTCGATGAGTAATGGTCGTGACCTCGATCCTCAAGCAAGCCTGATCGCCGATTTCTGCGCGTACAATGCGTACACCGGATACGACATCATGCAAAACAGAACGACCGCAAACTCTGTCGATTCCGGCAAGTATTGGGTCCGAGATTTGACGATCAACTTCGATCTCGAAATTCACGATGTCAAAGCTGATTCCGAAATTGTCATTGAACTCTGTGAGGGAACTTCCTGGTATCAATGTGTCATCAATCCAGAAACCGGAGTGGCGACATTGCTTGAGATCAACACACAGCTTGAGCATCGGGCCACGGAAATCTCCAAAGCGAAAACGTCGATCACTGGTCCCGGGAACTACCAGATCAGCTATGCCAACGTTGATGATCGACTCTGCCTGTGGGTGAACAACTCACTCGTCGACTTTGGCGAAGCTGCCTCATTGTCCATAGCAGGAGCGACTGCCAATCCGTTTCCCGAACAGAATGACCTGACTCCTGTTGGAATTGCCGCCGCGAATGTCTCAGCGACTGTGAGCGGCCTGCTTCTGGAGCGAGACTTGTACTACAGAGCGGATTTCCCGGCGTATACGGCGAAAAACTCCGAGAACAGCAAGTTCGAAGGCAAGCTCGTCAATGCTCTTCACGACCCGGATGAATGGGCTGATCTCTACCTGCAAGACGGCGATCTCTACGACACGCTCGATATTCAGGTTGGACCAAATCACTACCTGGCATTAGGCGACAACAGCCCTCGCAGCTTGGATGGTCGATTGTGGAAAGGGGACCAATCCGTTCCACGCGAGTATCTCGTGGGGAAAGCCTTTTTCATCTACTGGCCACACGGAGTTCCATTCCTGAATGGCGGTCGAGGGTTCCCCATCGTCTACAACAAAATGCAGGGGGACCGAGGCAGAGTGGTGACTCTCAAGAAAACGCAAGAAGAGAACGGTTACCCCAAATACGTGTTACCGTTCTACCCGCAATTCTGGCGAATGCACCGTATTTACTAGAGCAGTTTGCTCTACCGTTTTCCCGAGAATAACGCATTTCTCCAGTAAAAATGCTGTTCGCCACGAGGCAGAACCTGCAAACCAATTCGAAAGATGCTCTAACATGCCAGAGCATCTTTCATTGAGGTCTTCAGTGTCCCATTGATAGCTCCCGGTGAAGTGACCGGAGGCTCAATGCTGCCAAAGGATGCAGCGGGATCACTGCAGACCAGCTGGTGAGTCCTCGATATCAGTGTTTGTTTTGCCACGCAGACCAGACAGTTTTGCGACCATCTCTTTTAACTCTTCACTTGCGTTGACGAAGTCGTAGGCGTCGTACAGCGCATATTGTGTCCACTCATCGTGACGAATCCAGGTCTTGATTGTGGCGGCCCGGGCTCCGAGAATATCGTCACCGACCTGAAAGAAAACATATTCCGGATACCAGTTCGGATTGTGGGTCCCATTGTTCGTAATGGTGATCTTGATCTGATCCGCTTGTCTGAGGTCATACGCGGCACCGTAAAATGTTCCTTCTGTATAGGTATTGCTCTCAAAGCGATCCCCCTCGCCAGGACTGCGATATCCGGCAACCCACTGACCATCCTTGTAATAGTGGTGCCGCACATCCTCGTCTGTGCCTGCATAGTCACCACCACTGCTGCCTGACCCGGTATGCCAAAGCCAACTCACGTCAAAACTCATTGTTGCCCCTTAGTTTTGCTGAAGTCTGGAATTGCAGGCTGTAGGTATAAAACAGACACAACGACAAATCAACGTCCACGCATGCATAACCTGGAGGCCCGAGGGGGAAATTCAAAGTGAAACCTCACAGTGCCCAACTCTCTTCGGACTCGCAAGTCTCCTCTTCTCACCGTTATGATGCGGACCTACCGTGTTGTGATGAGACATTGAATATCAAGAAAAGCGAACGGAAATCCAATGGGTCTGAATAAGAAGCAGAAGAAGCAAATCGAAGTTGCGAAGAAGAAGATTCAAAATTTTCAAGTTCTGCTGACAGCCGCGAAGGCACAGCCGGATGACCCGCAAGAGGCACCTCGTCTGGAAGCTGAAATTGCCAAGCAGAAGCAGTTGATCGCAGACATCCAGAAAGAAGGCTAGAGCATCTTTCGAATTGGTTTGCAGGTTCTGCCTCGTGGCGAACAGCATTTTTACTGGAGAAATACGTTCTTCACGGGCACACGGTAGAGCAAATTGCTCTAAAACTGTTTCGTGTTTCTTGCCACCGGGGAAAGCGCTATTCATCTCTTGGATCGCTGACTTCCACGCAGATCGCAAACACCAAAAGATTCCCAAAATATTGTGAGCCGTACTTAGATTCTTAGTGAAATGGAAAGCGAACCGGTGACGGAGCAAACCGAACTTCCTCCAACGATCATTGTTGTGCATCCAAAGGAGAAGCGGAGCAAATGCTCTGTTGAGCCACTCCGCGGTCGCGATGGAATCATCTTCTGGAAGTTTCCGAAACGTGGTCCGGAACCATTAACCGGATACGTCCGCCTGGGAATCGATGGTCCGGAACTTTCAGAAGCAGATGCCGACAGCGGCTTATTGCTTCTCGATGGGACATGGCGACTCGCTGAGAAGATGGAACAGGACTATTCCGAAATCCCGGTTCGCAGCTTAGGAGCCTGGGAAACTGCCTATCCTCGCAAGTCGAAACTCTTCGAAGACCCCAGTGAAGGGCTTGCAACCATTGAAGCGCTCTTCGCAGCGTATGCACAAATGGGCCGCGATACCGATGGACTGCTCGACAGCTATCGCTGGGGTGATGAATTCCTGAGGTTGAATTCCGCAAAGCTTGAATGATCCAAACGACGTCAATCGGTAGACTTTATCGACATCGCGCAGCTGGTTTGTTACACCATAAAAACGAGCTTCCTTCAATTTTCAGAGAACTGAAATCCTATGAAGATGATGAATCGATTTGGATTGGCGCTGGTGTTGACCGCGATTGTTTCAACACAGGTCACTGGAACAGAAACGAGCGAGTTGATTGATTCAATTCAATCGGTCGGCCAATTTGGTGAAGGACATCCGGCAGCTGTCAAAGCAGTCAAGGAGCTTCAGACCAAAGGAGCAGCGGCAACCCTTCCGATTCTGACAGCGATGGACAGTGCAAATCCATTGGCTCTGAACTGGTTGCAGGTCGCATTTGAATCGATCGCGGATCAAGCCATTGAGGAAGATTCGCTTTCGGCGAAAGATCTCGAAGCGTTCGTGCTCGATCGAACGCACCATGCACGTTCACGCAAGCTTGCGTTCGATTGGCTAATAAAAATTGATGAGACTGCCCATGGCCGTTTGATTCCCAATATGCTCGACGACCCCAGCGGGCCGCTTCGCCGAGAAGCGGTTGCCAACGTGATCAGCGAAGCTTCCAAAGCAAAAGAGGACAATGTCCGGCTTGCACTCTGGACGAAGGCCCTCAGCGGGGCTGTGGACAAAGATCAGGTCGACCGAATCTCCGCTGCGTTGAAGAAACTGGGGCAACCGGTTGACTTGGTTGAACACTTTGGCATGTTCACAAAATGGCATGTGATTGGTCCATTCGACAACACCGACATGAAAGCTTTCGATGTCGCTTACCCGCCGGAAAAAGAGATTGACCTCAAAGCGAAGTACGAAGGCAAAAACGGTCCGGTCCATTGGGAACATTATGTTTCGGAAAAAAGTGATGGAGCCTTCGACCTCGCTGAGCTAACGAAGTCTCACAAAGGGGCTATCGACTATGCTTACACTGAGCTCAAGAGCAGCAGCAATCAGGAAGTTGAGTTCCGCTTAGCGACCGCCAACGCCTGGAAACTTTGGGTGAACGGGGAACTTGTCTTTTCGCGTGAGGAATACCATCGCGGCATGCGGTTCGATCAGTACAGCGTTCGTGGTGAAATCAAAAAAGGAACGAACACTTTCCTCCTGAAAGTTTGTCAAAATGAACAGGATCAGGACTGGGCACAAAAATGGTCATTCCAGTTCCGTATTGTTGATGATTCCGGACGTGCTGTGACTCAGTCTGAGTAATCCCACTTCAAGGTTTCTCGTTTCGTTGCAACTTCTTAATTGATCCTCTGCAAACTGGTTTGAACATGATTTGTCGATCCTTGATCTTCTTCAGTCTGCTGTGCGTTCTCAACGATTCAACGTTTGCGGACTGGCGAGGGTTTCGAGGTTCGTCTAACAACGGGCTCCCCGAACAGACAATCGAGAACTGGGACGGGAAGCTGGAAATTGAGTGGCAAGTCAATCTGCCAGGCCGGGGACTTTCCAGCCCGATCCTCGTTGGTGATCGAATCTATGTCACTTGCAGTTCCGGTCCGATGCAGGAACGTCTGCATATTCTTTGCTTCAATCAAAGCGATGGTCAGAAAATCTGGCAGAGAAATTTCTGGGCGACCGGGAGAACCATCACCAATCCAAGGACATGTGTCGCAGCTCCAAGTCCTGCCAGCGACGGGAAACACATTTTCGCGTTCTATTCGAGTAACGATCTGATTTGTCTCGATTTGGAAGGAAACCTGCTGTGGTTCCGTGGATTGTCCTACGATTACCCGAACGCCTCGAACAGCTTGGGCATGGCCTCGTCGGCACTGGCGCTCAATGGAAAAGTCGTCGTGATGGTCGAGACGGACGACGATTCCTTCGCGACCGGAATTGATGCGAAAACTGGTGAAACCACATGGAGGATCAAGCGCCCCGAACGTGCCAACTGGACATCTCCCGTTCCCACTTCAGATGGAAAACAGATCTTGATGCAGTCCTCTGCCGGTGTTTCTGCGATTGACGTCGCAACAGGAGAGGAAGTCTGGAAATACGCTGACGGTGCTGCCACTCAACCGACGCTGACTGTCGTGGGTGAAACGGCGTATGTCCCGTCACACGGCATCACAGCGATCCGCCCCGGGAACAGCAATGCCGACGTCCCTGAAATCGTCTGGCAAGTCGGTAACATTCGCCCCGGTGTCGCCAGCCCGATCGCGGATGGTGAGAATCTCTACGTCATCAACAGCAGCGGCGTGATGGTCGGTGCGACTCTGAAGGATGGTCAGCGTCTCTGGCAAACTCGTCTTGGCGGGAAGTTTAGTGCAAGCCCGGTCATGGCTGGCGGGAAGCTGGTCGCCCTCAACGAAGATGGCACCGCACTCGTGATCGATCCCAACAGCAAAGGGGAGGTCGTCTCAACACTTGAGATGAACGAAACCATGCTCGGAACACCCTCCGTCGGATCAGACGGTCTCTACTTCCGCAGCGATCGACACCTCTACAAAATCACGGTCGACTGATTTTTCCATCTTGTGAAATTGGAGCGACAAACTGCATCTGTTGAACACGGCATTGAAAGCCAGCTTGTTCATACAGATTCAATGCGGAGGTATTGCCCGCCATGACATCGACAACGATCCGTTCGACGTTGTAATCACGCAGCCATTGTAAAGCCTGTTTCACGAACGAGCTTCCGAGTCCCTGTTGGCGAAACTCTTCTTCAACATAAAGTGAAGCAATTTCTCCGACACCTTCGGGAGTGATGGTCGTCACACAAAATCCTCTCGAACGATCTCCCTGCCTGGCGATTTCAATCAGAATCGCTCCCGACTCGGCGATCTCTTTGAATCCTGATTGACGCTCCTGAAAACTGCCCAGCTGAAGGCCATCGCGCCAGATGGGAAACTGGTCGATGTGAAAATCTTTCAGCTTCAACCACATCGTCTCAATCGAATCGAGAAGTTCGATGCCCCCACTGATGAAATCAATTTCTTCTTCAGATTCCGAGTTCATGTCGTCATCCGTCTATCTGCTGGCAACCTGTTGCTCTTCATTTGCGATTCGATCTGTTCGACTGCGGAGAGGAGGTAGAAGCGGACCTGTTGTTGAATCTCTCTATCGGTCTGAGCATGTTGTTTCAGCCCCAAAAATTCCTCGTGCAGCGAAACCATCTCGTATCCCCGTTTATGAAAATGAACCAGATACGGTTTCGTGATCCCATTCGGACACAACCGGTCAATAATGCTTCTCTTTTTGTGTTGCCGATCAGGAACCCAGTGAGTTTGAACCTTCGGAGGCAATGCGGGGAGGACATTATTCAGGATGAAAGGTTCCCATTGGTGTCGGGATGTGCAGACGAAAAAAAGATTCGCCGGGTTCGCCAAGTAAAACTTCCGGCGCTCTATCCAGTCCTTGAACATCAAAAAGCAAATCACCGGTGAAAATAACACGACCACGCCGACGAAGATCGGAGAGAGCAAGAAAATCCAGATGAGAGATTTACCACGAGTCATGCGGGGCTTCGACTGTGAGTTCAAATAAGCTTCGTCTCATTCTATCATGTGAAGTTCCCATCGGAAGGTGTTTTGCTGTTGAAGTCGTGAGGCAACTCCGTTGACTCTTGACTGCTGTTCAGGAATCATCATTCTCGCGAACCTTCTTACACCTGTGTTGTCTGCTGTGTGGCAAGTCCTGGCTTTCTCTTCAAGATCTGATCTGTAACTGTGTCGGCGAACTCAAAAAATGAACTTTGGTCGCTGACCAAAGGCCATCGTCTCCGCTATTCCGCAGCCATTCTCTCGATGGCTGTCGGAACCGTTTTCTTATTGCTGGTCCCGTATTTATTCAAACAAGCCCTCGATGGACTCGCTGAAGAGGGTGCCAGCGTGTCAGGGACACTTGTCCCGATTGCTTCGTTAGTGGTCCTCCTGAATGTGCTCAACGGTTTTTTCACGTTCGTCCGTGGGAAATGGGCTGCCGAAGCGAGTGAAGGAATCGTTCAACGGTTACGGCATCAACTCTATGCCCACATGGAAAAGTTGCCCAGCCAATTCTTTGATCGCAGCGACACCGGCGATATCGTTCAACGATGTTCATCAGATGTGGAAACCGTACGAGTTTTCATGGCTGCTCAGATCGTGGAAATTGCTCGGGTCAGTCTGTTTCTGGTCGTCGGGATTCCGCTGATGTTCATGCAGGATGTTCGCATGAGCCTGATCTCACTGGCGTCGTTTCCAATCCTGATTTTCTTTGCATATTTCTTCTACCAACGAATCCGCAAAATTTTTGAGGCTGTGGATGAGAAAGAGGGACAACTGACCACAGTTCTTCAAGAGAACCTGACTGGCATCCGCGTGGTCCGGGCGTTCGCTCGACAGGACTACGAAATCGAGAAATTCTCGAAGGCGAATCAGGCGTTCCGTGATCTCGAGATGAAACTGTTTCGGTCCCTGGCAATGTTCTGGTCAGCTTCCGATTTGATTGTCCTGCTTCAGTTGGGTGTCGTGCTGATTTCCGGTGGATACTTCGTCGCTCAGGGAGAGTTCACACTCGGTAGCTGGATCTTCTTCTGGTGGATGGTGCAAACGATCATCTGGCCGGTTCGGCAAATTGGTCGTGTGGTCGCTGATGCCAGTCGGGCTGTCGTAGCGATTGGACGAATCAACGAAATTCTGGATGAGGCCGAAGAAAGTGTCGAACCGAAGCCAGACTCCCCAGTGAACGGGACAATCGAAATTCGCAATCTCAGCTTCTCCTATAACGACTCAGACTCTGTGCTGCACGATCTTTCCCTGTCCATTCATCCGGGCGAAACCGTTGCAATTTTAGGCCCTCCTGGAGCGGGAAAGTCGACGATTATTCGACTCCTGCTGCGACTGTACGACTACACAGAAGGCTCCATCAAAGTGGGTGGACAAGAACTGAATTCCATCAACCGGAAAGTGATCCGCGATTCCTTTGGTGTCGTCCTGCAGGATCCCTTTTTGTATTCCAAAACAGTTCGTGAAAACGTTGTTCTTGGTCGCAGAAATGCCGCCCATCAGGAGGTGGAAGAATGTGCGCGCGCTGCCGATATCCATGGAAATATTGTCGACTTTGAAGATGGTTACGAAACCGTCATTGGAGAACGCGGAGTCACACTCTCGGGCGGCCAGCGACAACGATTGGCGATTGCACGTGCATTGCTCAAAAAACCGCCATTTCTCGTTCTCGACGACAGCCTGAGTGCCGTCGACACCAAAACTGAAGCACATATTCTGCGGTCACTCGCTGAGCGGCGCGGCAAGCAAACAACCATTTTGATTGCCCATCGCCTCTCTTCCACCCGGCTAGCCGATCGGATTTTCATGCTGGATCACGGAACAATTCTTCAAGTCGGAACCCATGAAGAGTTGATCGCCATCGATGGCCCTTATCAGCGATTGTGGGCGATTCAGGGGATGTTGGAAACAGAAATTGAGAGTGCTTTGTCTGGAGAATCAACGTGAGTGGCGACGGTTGGATCGATGAGGATGACCTCAAAGAAACCAAGCTGGATCTTCGTTTGTGGAAAACGTTGATTCGGTACACGCTGCACTATCGCCGTACTTCAATTGTATTCGTGTTTGTCGCGTTCACCCTTGCTGCCAGCGATTTGGGTTTTCCATTACTGACCGGATTATTGATTCAGGATATCGAAGCAGATCCGAAAAATCTGAACTTCCCGTTCTACATAGGAATGTTTGCTCTCCTTGCGGTCTCGCTGAGCGCCTCAATTTGTGCATTCGTCGTTTGTGCGGGAAAGATTCGGACGAGTGTCTCACATGACATTCGCCGAGATGCCTTTCAGCAACTGCAACGTCTTTCGTTCAGCTACTTCGACACTCGTCCCACAGGTTGGTTGATGGCGCGGCTGACGTCCGACTGTCAGCGGCTCTCGGTGATCTTGGCCTGGGGAGTCATGGACTTCATCTGGGGAACGACACTCATGACGAGCATCAGCGTGGTGATGATCATCATTAACTGGAAAATCGCATTGGCGATCTTCTCTGTCATCCCGGTGCTGTTTCTTGTCAGCTTGCATTTCAAAAAGAAAATCCTCCGAACTTCACGATTGGTCCGCAAAACAAACTCCCGGATCACCGGTGTTTACAACGAAGGAATTATGGGAGTGCAAACGTCCAAGATTTTCGTCCGTGAAGAGGAAAACCTGCGAGACTTTGACCTGCTCACCGAAGAAATGTTTCAATACTCGGTACGCAACGCGATGCTCTCAGCTGTCTACTTGCCATTAGTGTTGACGCTAGGAAGTGTGGCCATCGCAGCGGCGCTCGTTGTGGGAGGCCATCAGGCGATCCTGGGGAACATCGCGATTGGCGAGATGATCATGTTTATGTATTTCGCCCAACTCTTCTTCACGCCTGCTCAGGAAATTTCAGCCTGGTTTGCAGAATTACAAATGGCTCAGGCGTCTGCCGAACGAGTTCTCAGCTTGATTGAATCTGTCCCGGAAGTGAAAAATACAGAAGCTGTCGCCAGGCGAATTGAGCAGCTTGGATCTGACGGACATCCAACAAAAATCGGAAGAATTGAATTTCGCGACATCAGCTTTGCCTACCAAACTGGTCCACAAATCATTCGAAACTTCTCGTTGACCGTCGAACCGGGTGAGACGATTGCCCTCGTCGGAGCCACCGGAGGCGGGAAATCGACCATGGTGAATCTGCTGTGCCGATTCTACGAACCGACCGAGGGACAGATTCTGATTGACGGTGTCGACTACACCGATCGCAGCCTGGAAGGATTCCAATCGCAACTCGGAATCGTCCTGCAGCAACCGCATCTCTTCAGTGGAACAATCGCCGAGAACATTCGTTACGGAAAGCTTTCCGCGAGCGATGCTGAAGTTGAAGAAGCTGCCCGTTTTGCAGGAGCGCATGAGTTCATTTCAGTGCTGGAAGATGGATACCAGACCCCCGTTGGTGAAGGAGGAAACCAGCTCAGTCTGGGACAGAAACAGTTAGTTTCGTTTGCACGAACAGTCCTGAAGCGACCACAACTCCTCGTGATGGATGAAGCGACTTCATCAATTGATACCGAGACTGAACAGCTCATCCAGAACAGCCTCAAGCGGATCTTGAAAGAGCGAACAAGCTTCGTGATTGCGCATCGTCTCTCAACGATTCAAGCTGCCGACCGAATCCTGGTCATCAACAACGGCGAAATCGTAGAGCAAGGCTCACACCAGGAACTCCTCAAAACTCGCGGTCACTACTTTGAACTCTACAAAGCACAGGCAATCCGCGATTTGAATTGAGTTCAACTCGCATCGCGAAGACGCAACGATGGAGTCTCGATCGTCACGACTGTGTTCGGTGGGACAGACTTCGTCATCCAGACGCTGGCACCGATAACGGAATCGGTGCCGATCACTGTTTCACCACCAAGAATTGTGGCGTTGGCGTAAATGACGACGCCATCTTCAATTGTTGGATGACGTTTCGTGCCGCGAACGAGATTCCCGTCGTTGTCTTTCTGGAAGCTGAGGGCTCCCAAGGTGACTCCCTGATAAATCTTGACCCCGGTCCCAATGACGCAGGTCTCACCAATCACAACTCCAGTACCGTGGTCGATGAAGAACGATGGACCGATCGTTGCTCCCGGATGGATATCGATCCCTGTTTGGCTATGCGACCACTCCGACATAATCCGCGGAATGAGCGGCATTTTCTGTCGATAGAGCTGATTTGCAATCCGATGAACAGTCATCGCTTCCAGCCCGGGATAACAGAAGATGATCTCATCAAGTCCACTTGCAGCCGGGTCACCTTCATAAGCAGCAGCCACGTCGGTTGCCAGAATCTGCCTCATTGCGGGTAGCGATTCCAGAAACTCGATGGCAGCCTGCTGACCTCGGGCTTCGAAGTCCATCAGGTGCCGCCGGTCACAATCGACTCCGTATTTCAAGTCGTACTCGTACCGTAAAGCTCGAGCGAACTGCTGCGTCAGCTTGTCATGGAGACCATCGATGAGGTCTCCAACAAAGTACGTCACGTTCCCCATATGGAGATTTTGACGACGACGATACCCCGGATAAAGAATCTCTTTCAGATCCTTCAGGATATCCACAATCACAGCGGAACTCGGCAGAGGACAATGCCCCAGATGATTGATGTTTCCGATGTCTTTGTAGCTATCAACAATTCGATCAGTGAGCGAATTCAGTTGTTCTTTTAAGCGAAAATCAGCTGCCATGACTGGACCTTGGTCTCTTTAAAAACGAATCCCACAAAAGAACAGCAAATGTGGATAAAAAGCAAATCCCCGGCCTTACGCCGGTCAGAGACAGATGCAGCAATTCTCAAAGGATCCCGTGTCATACGAGCATGCGCCACAAGAATCTGTGCCAAAAAGCCCGGTACGCCCCTCAAGTTCAAGAGCAACAGTTTTCACTGCACCGGGTTTTAACGCACCAGGTTTCATCGCAATTGTTCGCGAGTGATTCATTCGTTTCGATTCCATCTCGACGTCTCCCACATTTAAACGTCGTCCCGAAATTGTACGACCGCGAGAATCCGACAATCAAGTAACGCTTGCGAAATCGTTACAGAATCACAAGTGAGACATCCATAACTTGTCATCGTCATCGGTGAATCGGCGGGAAAACACCTAAAGGTTGAGCATTTCTTACAACCGGCAGAAGTTGCATCATTGCAGCAACAACCAAAGCGATACTGATTCGCTCTCTTCTCTATTTTCCGGACACTTGGGGGAGAATCAAGTTCGTGATTCTTTGATAAGAGGCCGATTTCTATTTTAGCGGCATTTTCTGCCGCTCACCTGGTCTCTCATGGTGTGAACCGCGAAACCTCTTACCTCATCGACAACTCTATCGCCCCCATGTTTCCTCAAGAGCAATCCGATAACGATTACTGGTCCACGGCTCGCGAGCCGTGGCCGTCGTTGTTGTTCATATTGCCATTCCTGATTGTGTACGAAGTGGGGGCAATCGCTCACGCACACGTTCCCGCCAGTCGAAATGGTGCGGACTTATGGATTCGTCACTTCGGAATGGAAACAGGAGTCGCCGTCGAATGGATGTTCCCGCTGCTGGCACCGATTCTCTTGCTGATCTGGCAATTTGCAGCCCAGCGCCCCTGGAACTGGAATCTCGAAACTCTCTCCGGGATGTTCGCTGAAAGCTTGATGTTCGCAATGACTCTCGTCGTGATCGGCCAGGTCACCGCACTTGCATTTCCGTTGGAAGTCGCTGTCGAACTTTCGGTGACACCGCTCTCCCGGGCAGTTTCATTTCTGGGCGCAGGGATCTATGAAGAAATGCTCTTCCGATTGACGATGCTCCCGCTGATTTTTGCAGCCCTGCGAGTGATTCGTCTCCCGCGCAGTTTGGCGATCTTCGGTTCCATCATGATTTCGAGTTGGTTGTTCGCCACCGCACACTATGTCGGATCGCCTGCACTCTTCTCGCCGGATGAACTGACGCAGGCGATGACGACCGTTTGCGAAAGCCGCGAGTTATGGTTCAGCTACACATTCCGCTTTGTGGCTGGCATCCTGTTCTCGATCCTCTTCTGGGTCCGCGGCTTCGGCATCGCAGTCGGCTGCCACATCCTCTACGACCTGTTCGTCGGCGTCATCCTCGCCGGAATCGGTTAATCGCTGCCCCCACATCTTTAGAGGCAGACTGGCCCTGATCATGATGAATCTTTCGTGCCACGATTGTGCCAACCGTGCGGTGCGGAGTGACCTCTGTTGCTGAACGTCTCCGTATCGTAAAATGTGGCAACTGCACTCGCACGGCTCGCAGAGACCGTGGCACGCAATCCGTTCTAAACAAGGCCACCCCGCCCTGATGGTGAGAAGTATGTCATCAAGCTCAGGCTTGGACAGAAGCCCCAAGTCCTGAACAGCTGAAGCAAATTGATTGAGAGAGATCAATTACCCATCCCTTAATTCGAGCCTCTTTCAAATTGGTGTTCA
>NZ_JBLWTN010000024.1:0-89043 GCF_048270125.1 Thalassoglobus sp.
GCGAAAGTGTTGTGAACAAAATCACTTACGCAAAAAACGACCGTTTCGTTTATTCTTTCTGTGAGAAATCCGGGCTAGCGTGTGCCTGCAAATAACGGAACAACGGGTTTCGTCAATGAAATAGCGACGTAGTCACGAGGCAGATAGCGAATGCGAATTCGAAAGACGTAGTAATGCTTTTTGGCTTTGATTGACACGCCGCAAGCTTGCGGACGCCAATCTTTTTACGGTACGAAAGCAGTTCGTCAGCAGTCTCCGTCTTCTTTCATGATTGCTTCAAAAGCAATCATGAAGATTTCGAATTCGTGTTGGCAGCAGATGCAATGCTCCAAGTGAACTTTCACTGCTTGAAGTTGCTCGCAGGGAGTCATCCCTTGAAGATGTTCTTCCGCGTATTGGGCGACATATTTGAGACACTCGTCGCAATCAATCGTTGCGTCGTTGCAAGTCTTGGAAACCAGTTCCAGCAGCTGTTCAAGTTTCTCATTAGTTAAGTTCATCGTTACGCTCCCCCCGCCAGGATTCCCTGGATATCTTCGCGAGAAACTCCCGAAGACTCGAAGGCTCGTTTCAACTTGATTCGTGCATCGTGCATTGTTTTATAGACAGCATTTCGATTCGTCCCCAGACGGTCTGCGATCGTTTCGACTGGCATGCCTCCCAGCAATGCGCGGATCACCGTCTGTTGGTGTTGAGTTAAGTCGGACTCAATGAGTCGCCGCAAGTTTGCGTAAAGAATTTCTTTATCCAATGTCGCCGAAACAGTCACTGTATCAGAATCTTCAAGTTCAACCACTTGACCATCATCATGATTGATGACTTGTTCCAGCGAGACATCTTTGAAGTGCCGACGACGCATTTCGCTGACTGCTGTACGAATGGCAATTGCCATGGCCCAGGTTGTGAATCGGCTGCGCCCCTCAAAGGTCTCCAGACTATCCAGAATCCGTAACAGCGCATCCTGAGTGATATCCTCAACGAAGGCATTGTCCACGCCTTTGCTGGAGAGCGCTTTCTGTAACCCACGAATCAAAATCGCTCGAAGCTGAGTGATTGCTTCGTCTCGATTCGTGCTTTCAGAATTGAGTCGTTCTACCCAATCGGTTTGAGAAACCATACTACTTGTGCCTGGAGGCAATTAGGTCTGTTCACAGAGCATTTTCAAAGTTTTTCGTGCACGTGAAGTCTGCTTTCATGACTTCAAAGACCGCTTGCCACGAGGCAGCACGCAATAAACATCATTGAATTTGCTCTGAGACATTGTTGCTGGATGAGATGCAGCAAGTCAAATCACTTCGCAGATTCCCGGAGATCCACAGGGTGAAGTCGCTCTGCTGATTTACACATTGGCTGCGTCTGGATGCTCGACGATGACTGTTGTACGAATGCCGCCACGTGGAGTGAACGCTGCCTCGATTTTCATCCAGCGTGGTTGAGTAGCCGCAACAAGAGCGTCCAGGATCAAGTTGGTCACCTGCTCGTAGAATGCACCGTGATTGCGATACTCCTGCAGGTAGAGTTTCAGTGACTTCAGTTCGACGCACTTCTGGTCGGGGATGTAGGAAATCGTCAAGGTCCCGAAATCTGGCTGCCCGGTTACGGGGCAGATCGACGTAAACTCGGGGCAAACTGTATCGATGGTGTAGGTACGTTTCGGAAATGGATTTTCGAACGTTTCAAGAATATCTTGCGATGGGACTGTCATCATGTTTCCTGTGCAGAATTATCCAGGTCGAGCTTTTCGCGTCCTGTTGGACCTGAATCGAGAGACGACGAGGCGTCTCCCGCAGGAAAGCATCCTGCTCCGCAGACCGCGCTAGCTGTCAATTCAGTTGAAATGAACCACTCGAACAATTCAAAATGAGTTTTCCACTGCTGCCTCGCGGCATGCAGGTGATGTCGTAAAGAGAAGGGTCACGAGCGAAAGAAGCATAAAAAACGTTCTATCGATGCGTGCTTCAATCGTAGAGGAATCAAGGAGCGAACACGCGTCGGTGCGGTTCTTGAAGGAGGATAGAAGATGGCACGGATGCGTCAAACGTGAGGGATCGATTTCCCGGTCTTGATCATTCCTGTTCTTCGCGGAGAAGCAGCAGGGCACGAATTCGTTCCGGAGCATTTTCCTGCTCTTTCGGAGAGACGCTCTGTGCGTCTGTGCCTTTTGATTGAATAGAGACCTTGCTCATCGGGGTCGTGGTCGCAGGCTCAGTGCCCCCGGGGAGAACACGTTTGGAGGAAGGAGCATTTTTCGTGCCTGCTGGCTGTTTTGCCAGCATTCCTTCAGGAGACCGAATCGGAAGCGATGGAGTCGGTGGATTCGGTTTCAGTTCAGAAAGAGACTTCTTATCCAAGAACGGTTCCGCGGAGTCAGGTGTCGGCTTAGCAGCATCGGAGTGCATCGATGCTTTCGAAGTTTCGCGAACGGAACTCATATCGAATCGAAACTGCTGCTCTGTGCTGGTTGTTTTCATCACAGACGTGCTCTTGTTTTTTGGGGAGGATTTCAGATTCGATCGATCTAGCGTTCCTATCTGAGTTCCCTCTGTCGAGGATGTTTCCACACCACGGCCTGCCATCGGCTGAGCGCTGTCGCTGTGAGTTAAAGAGTACCGCTGCATAGGGGAGTTAGCGGCTTTTGATTGCTCTAAGCCTGCTGCCTGTTCGGCCTCCTCCGAGACAAAAACCACGGCTTCGATTGCGCTGACCTGGCTGAGGATTTCCTCGAAAACTGGCTCATCCAGATCTAAATAAATGGCAACAAGTTTTTGGTTCGAATCGAGTTTGGATTCAAAATCCTGCCCCACAGCTACCGCTTGAACGGAATGATTTTTCAGGAGCACCTGAAGTTGTCCCAAAGTTTTCTGAGCATCAATGACAGTAAAATCGACAAGAATCGGAGAGTCACCATCCATTGCCAAAATCGAAACTTCATCTCCTGATTTTGGAGCATCACTCAGTGAGCTAAGACGATTTGCAATCGTTTCCTTATCGAGCGTGATAACTTGAGGGAAGGCGATTTCAGGATCATCTGCCGGAATAGTTCCTGAACTCAGTTCCATAGAAATCAAAGGGGAAGATGGACTTTCATTCAGAGAGAGAGACGATTCGGAAATCAACGCGCCGGCATCTTTCATTGCCGAACCACTTTCGCCAGCTGGATTTTTGGTGAAAGCTACAGAATCGGCTTCGAACTGGTCACCGATCTCCGAATTCGCAGCCATTTCAAGCGGCATCTTTGCTTCACGTAACCGCAATGAAAACAGGCCCACAGCCAAGAGCAGCGAAGCAGCAATCAACCCGTTTTTCCAGAGACGGGATGATTGAGACTTTTTCACCGGCTTGGAAGCAATAGACTTTGGCTGAACCGGACGACGCTGATTGACTTCGGACAGGACGGATTGAACAAAATCATCAGGAGCAGGGATTCGAGGGAGAGCCTGAATCGACTGGCTGAGGTCGGTCAGTTGATGGAGTTCTGACTGAAGTTCTGGCTGCTCCGCAAGTAGGCGTTCCACGAGCGCGGTCTCTTCAGGATTCGTTTCTCCATCGAGATAAGCAGATAACAGATCTTCTGAAAATGGTAACGCCATCGGGAAAACTCAGCTTAGCCTTTCGAATTGGAATCAACTCACGACGAGTGTTCCGTGATGTTGCCTTGGGGTTATGTTGTCTCGGGTTCTTTTTCAGTCATTCGCTCGAGAATCTCTCGCAGTTCAAGCCTTGCCCGGTGAATACGACTCCGGACCGTTCCAATCGGACAACCCAGAACGGCAGCGATTTCGTCGTATCTCATGCCTTCCATTTCTTTAAGAATCAGCGAGTCCCGATAATCGGGAGCGAGCTGATTTAAGGCAGTTTGAACTTGTTGGATTTTTTCTTCTGTTTGCAACTTGTGGGAGGGCTCAAGGGTGGGATCGTTGTCTGCGGGTTCATTCCCGGTCTGCTCATAATTGGCATCTAAGGACCCAGCTCGACGTTTCAATTTTCGGCGATTCGTCACAGCAGCGTTGTAGGCAATCCGAAACAGCCAGGAGTAAAAGGACGCTTCCTTGCGGAATGTTCCGAGTTTTTCAAATGCAGACAGGAATGCTTCCTGAGCGACATCGCGCGCATCATGAAACGAGCCCAGCATGTGAACAAGCGTACCGCACAGCCGATCCTGATACCGCAAGACCAACTCTCCGAACGCTTCGTTGTCCCCCGCCAGGGTTTTTTCGATCAGCCGGATATCGTCTGACTTCACACTCACCCTTTTTTGTATCCTCCGAAAACCTTAATGATGAAAATCTTCCCTGGGTATGAGAGGCCAAATTCAAGTTTTCGGAACAGTTCTTAACGCATTTTCAGTCTTTGTCGTGCTCGTGAAGATCAATCATGGATTGAATCTTGGACGACTTTTCTGACGTTTCAGTTCCCGAAAACGAACTGATTACATGAAATTCCGAAGATTGAAGCCTCAGAGACCTCTGACTCTGCTCGATCTCGATGGTTTTCACTCAAATTTGACAGTAGTTTTGACAGAAGTAACGCATTTTCAGATTGGTAATCTCGTTCTGCACAGGTACACGGTGAGGCAAACGGCTTTCAGCCTGACTTTGTTAGGCCTAACAAGTGTGAGGCCTCACAAGAGCGAGGTGCTACAGGTGCGATTTATACATTCAGGCAGCCTCGGGACCACCCTGAGCTGCCTGGAGTTCTTGCATCAATACACGAATTTCATTGGTCGCGACGGTGTCCATATCGACTTTAACGAGTTGCCGTACAATCTCTGCAGCTCCGACATCTGAAAGATCAGCATCTTCCAGCGAGTTGAAACGATCTGCCGGGTCAGGTGCGATCATTTTGGTCAGCATTTCCACAATCGTTGAGTTTCTCGCGAGATCCTTCGGCAAAATTTCCGGAATCCGCTCCCATGTCGCGGTTTTCAGCCGGATGAGTTCATTACGGTCCGTGACACCCACAAATGGGACTTTTCCCGAGAGTAATTCCAATAACACATACCCCAAACTGGCCAGGTCTGAAAGTGGCGTGTGGGTGGCCCCGCGGAGAACTTCAACGGGGGCGTATCTCCAAGTCCAGGTCGGTCGTTCCGGTGGAGCATTGATAGAGAAAGATGATCCCAGATCGATGATCTTGCTGTTTCCAGTTTGCTTGACCATGACGTTGGCAGGCTTCATATCAGCATGAATCACACCTTCCCGGTGTAGTGCAGAAAGCCCCGCCAAACATTCGCGAAAGATCCCCATCGCCACACTTGGCATCATTCGGGATTGAAAACCGGCGTCGGTGATGACGACATCATTAATGTAATCCCAGCGATCTGGGTTCACTTTGTGTCGAATCGATTCAAGAACGGTCGGCGACAAAAGTCGGCGCATATCAATCCCGTCGATCCATTCACAAGCGAGAACGAGAATCCCCTCGTATTCAATGACGTTATAAACGTCGAGAATATGATCCTGCTGAATTTTCGAAACCTGCATCGCCACCGCAGCCAGTCGTGACATTTCGCGACGATACATCTCAACATTGTCGTAGCCATCTGGGCGATAGAACTTCAGGGCGAGGTCAAAACTCACATTAAAAGCACCTTCTCGCTCACCAAGAAAGACTCTTCCCTGTCCACCGGATCCGAGAATTTTCTTTAGTCGATACGCTTGCTCCCAAGAGACAGCCTGGCGACCAATGATGTCCTGATAGTGTCTATTTAAACGACTCGCGGATTCCTCCCGGTTCTTGCCGGAGAACAAATCATGCTCGCCTGGGTTAAAGACTTTTGTGACGTCCATATCTTCCATCGTCTTATCCGTAGATTCACTCATCGCGTTGACAACGACCCTTTCTGCCCACACTCGCGCACGACCTCATAATCCGTCTCAGCTAAAATGCCATTCGGATCCACGTACGCTGCACGCCAATGAACGTGCAATACAATTATTGATTGAGGATGACATTCAGAGCTAGGCTGAACACAAAATGACATGTTGAACCTGAATAAAGACGTGTCTAGGAGTATTGTACAGGCTTGCTGGCCTGATCATTTTATCGGCGACAAATGTTAAAAATCACCTTGATGAACTGTTTGTCCAGCAGTGAATCTCGCGGGTCACATTCGCCTGAAACATCTACCATAAGACCACTTACGACTAATCAATGATCGCAACTGGACAGAATGCGTCATGATCGCAGTCAGTACTCACCAAACCACTAACATGAAGGATTTTCACGAGCTTGGCGAGCATAGGAAATGCTCTCTCCCTGACCTGCGAATACCCTCTAAACCTTTTCCACAAAAAAGCTTACAGTTTCGGAAAACTGAAAGTGGCAGCCTTCTGTTGATCTCCTGCCGGACGAATTCGCCGCGTGACGCCAAGCTTCCCGCCAGCCGATTGACTGCTTATCAAACTCCATGAGATGTCGAGCGAACTTATCAAACCCCTGAATGAATATTCGAAAACAAGATGTCAGAACAGCTTCCAAGCTTGTCGGGGCTAATTAGTAGTTTAGCTCGACTTGCAACGTCAGAGGAGAGCAAGTTTGCCTCTGAGACGAATTTGTTCACTAATCCCTCATTTTAGCCATCTTTCAACAATTATCAGCTGCTTCGCAGTTCTCAAGAACGACACAGAAGCGAAGTAATGACTATGATCAATCAACATTGAATTGATGTCCGCAAAAAATTCAGACTGATCAGACTCGCTGCACCTCAAAGAAGAGATTTGTGTTTCTGGTGCTTACGAAGAGTGCATTCCATGTGATGAAACGCTCACTTCCTCGAGACTGAGTGCGTACATGATTTCAGATCTGGTCTAGTAACCCTGCGAAGAAAATCTCGGGGCTGACCAGTTTGTTAAGACCTTCCTCACGAGATGAACTGCTTGCTGAGATCAACATGAATCGATCTTCCTTTTTAAAATTATATGCGACATCCAGTTTCCTGACACTCCATCTGCTTCTCACGTTCACCGCATCCACTGTGGTCAGTGCAGAAGAAATCCGAGAAGAAACGGATCGCGCAGCTCGACCAAACGTACTCTTCATTGCTGTTGACGATCTGAATGATTGGATTGGTTGCCTCCAGGGTCACCCCCAAGCCTACACGCCAAATATTGATCGCCTCGCTGATCGTGGAACACTCTTTACAACCGCACACTGCCAAGGCCCGATCTGTGGACCGTCAAGAGCTTCTCTACTCTCCGGTTTGTATCCACACAGCACTGGAGTCTACCAGCAACCACGCGGAAAGGGTCTGGCTGAAGACGAACAGCATTTTCGTGGAAAACTCCTGCCGGAGTATTTCTCCAAACAGGGTTACCACACGATGGGCGTGGGTAAGATCACACACGGATACCCAGAAAAACTCGCGTTCAATGAGTATGGAGGGTGGAAGGATGGCTTTGGTCCTAAACCGAAGCAAGGCAAACGGTTTAACTACGAATTGCCTGACGCCCCCTATTCAGGCACTCAAACCGATTGGGGTGCGTTCCCGGAAAAAGACGAACAGATGCCCGATTTCCGATCGGCCAGTTGGGCGATCGAGAAACTCAACCAGGACTATGAGAAGCCCTTCTTTCTCGCGGTCGGAATGGTCCGTCCTCATGTTCCATTCTACGTTCCAGAGAAATGGTTTGAACGCTTCCCATTGGACGAAATCATCTTACCCAAGGTTCGCGAAGAAGATCAAAATGACATCCCCGAGATTGGTGTCAAAATCCACGAGATGCCCGCATTCCCGAACCTGGGTTGGTTACAACAAGAGGACGACGTGCAATTCAAGAAGTGTGTCCAAGCCTACCTGGCGTGTATCACTTTTATGGATCATCAGGTCGGGCGAGTCTTGAAGGCACTTCAAGAAAGCCCATACGCAGACAACACGATTGTTGTTCTCTTCAGCGACCACGGCTATCACCTGGGTGAAAAGAATCGTGTTTCAAAGCACAGCTTGTGGGAAGAGTCGACGAGAGTCCCGCTCATCATTTCATTGCCAGAACAGGAATTCGCACAAACGACTTCGTTGCCAGTCGGGTTGATCGATCTTTATCCGACTCTTCTTGAGCTCTGCAACTTACCGCCGAATGAATCAAATGAAGGTGTCAGTCTTGTCCCTCTCATTCAGGGCAAGCCCGTCCCAGATTGGCGGATCGGAATTTTGACGACCTACGCGAAGGGGAACCACTCAATTCGAACGGAAGACATCCGTCTGATCCGCTACGAAGATGGTTCATTCGAATTTTACGACCATCGATTTGATCCGGAAGAGTTCGAGAATCTCGCCGGGCCCGCTCAGTTTGATCGTCGCGCAATGGAGATCAATTACGATATTGCTCAGGCACTCAGCAAGCTTATGCCCAAAGACGAAGCTCCGTATCACCCCGCTACAAGTCCTGCTCCGGTCAACGCATGGTTTAAGGAACACTTGAAGGCGAACGGAATCGAATAAACGCAATCGAACAACCAGAAACCCGTCAGGTTAAACTCGCAGTTCGGAACCCGCCTGCGGAATACTGGTGCGCAATCGATTTGTGTTTCGACTGATGCTGTCTTGATGCTCTTTTAAGCAGTCTTCCGAAACGGATTGTCGCCGTCTTTATCGGTTTCTTTTTGTGCTTGTGCGGTCAACTGCTGAAGATATTTTTCGAGTCGCACTTGAGCCTTCTGAAGATGCGACGCCTTCTCGGACAACAATTCTTCACGTCTGGCGAGCTCAGCTGAACGGATCTCCAACTCTGCGGCAAGTGAGTCAATCGCCTGCAGATCTTGATCTTGAGCTTGAGAGGCTGTTTCCAGAAGTGCATCCGCGCCACTGACCTGAGCAGCCTCGAACTCTTCAATCGCTCGAATCTCTTCGCCAAGCAGATCAATGAGATCCTCTGCGGAAATTTCGCGAAGATCTACGTTTTCGTCTTCAATATTTTCGCTGATGTCTTCTTCAACGACATTTTCAGAGCTGCCCACTGTTCTCTCATCGACCACAAAAACGAAATCGCCGATCTCGACCAAGTCACCTTTGTGAAGTGCAGATTCTCGAACCGGGGACCGATTCACGAGGAGTTGTGGCTCTTTCACAACAGCATCGATCCAGAGACCAGCATCCACCGGGATGATCACGCTATGGAGAATTGGCATTTCTCCTCCCAGCTGAAGGTGGCAATTACTTCCCGCTCCGATCAGAAATCGCTCCTCGTTAATTGGGCGTTCTGGGTGCTTCGTCCGTCCACGCTCAATGCGGAGGGAAAATTGACGTTCAGGCGAGTCGGTTGAACTCATCGCACAGCCTCTGTTCATCCATTCACAGAATTGCTCAATACTCTCATCAGAAGAAGAGGAGCGCAATCCATCCTTGGTGGAAAAGGACCACCACATCTCCTAGATCGGCCCCTCGAAAAGAGATTCGTTAGGGGAAATTTGTCCAGCACCGGAAAAATGTCAATAATTCTTCTAATCGGAACTCTCGATTTGCTGGGATTCCCGTCTTGGTGCCACACTCCATTTTCAGGAAGTCTCTGTCATTGCTATACTTTGATCGGATTCTGTTAAGGCAAGTCGTGTTCACGCGGGACAAAATAATTCTGCCGAAGCAGTCTTTCAAATTCAAACACCTCTCTCGTTTTCCTTGTTCTCTGATACATCCCGATATTGATTCGCTGATTTTGACTTGGAGTGACTGAATGTCTGCCACGAAAACCGCGGCTCCCGTAACGGACGCCAGTACATTTAAAGATGGCCCTGCCGAATGGAAGTTGAAAGGAGTCGAACCAGAAATCAACAAGCTCTTTAAGCTTCAAATTAAACATGAAGCTTCCGACTTGCATCTTCAAACAAACAAGCCGGCAATGCTTCGCGTGCGAGGTGCAATCCGTGAACTCACGATGCCACCGCTCACGGAAGAACAGCTGTGGGCGATGTTTTATGAAGTCATGGACGATCGCAACAAGCGAATTTTCGAAGAAGAGGGTGGAGCCGATTTCGCTCACATCGTCTCAGACGGTGGAAGTGACTGGCGGTTTCGTGTGAATCTGTTCAAGCAACTTGGCCTGCCCGGGATGGTCGCTCGAAAAGTTGAACAATCGATTCCCCCGTTTGAAAAATTGTTCCTCCCTCCGGTTATGGAAGAACTTTGTAAGTACGATCAGGGGATGGTGTTGCTCGCCGGGGTGACTGGGTCAGGTAAGTCAACGACGATTGCGTCGATGCTTAACTGGATTAACCAGCAGTACCGCAAGCACATCCTCACAATTGAAGATCCGATCGAATTCATCTACACAGCGGACAAATGCCTGATCAATCAACGTGAAATCGGGATGGACGTTAAGGATTTCAGTATCGCGATGAAGCATGCTGTCCGTGAAGACCCGGATATTATTCTGGTGGGGGAATTGCGAGACATGGAAACGTTCGAAACCGCCATCCATGCCGCGGAAACCGGTCACCTGGTGTTCGGAACCATTCACGCCTCAAGTGCTCCGGGAACGATTCAACGTATTCTGGATTTGTTCCCGCAGTCCATGCATAGCGCCATCCGAGCAAGTATGGCGATGAACATGAAAGCGATCGTCGGTCAAAAACTGTTGAAGACGATTGTGGACCAGCCGTCGCGCGTTCCGATCGTGGAAATCATGCGATTCAATCCCACAGTCAGAAAGCTGATCCTCGAAGCTTCAGATGAAAAGCTCTCGGCAGCCATTCGTCTCGGAAAAGATGAGGGGATGCAGTTGTTTAATGATTCGTTGTATTCGTTTGTTGATCGTGAATTCGTCAGCCGTCAGGCGGCATTCGAGATTTCGCCGAACGTGGAAGAACTCAAGATGATGATCAAGGGAATCGATGTGAAAGGTCCAGCGATTCTTTAGAGCAGTTTGCTCTGCCGTGTCCTCGTGTGGAACACATTTCACCACTATAAGTTACCGTTCACCACGAGGCAGAACGCGAACACCTGTTCGAATAAGCGAGGAACAAGGGTTTGTGTCACATCCAGACTGTTCGTTTTGAAATTCAAAGCAGACATTGAAATCGCGGATTTGTGAAGAACACCTGAACGAACAGATCCAACGACCGACTGTTCGTTCAGTTCGACTCGCAGAAAACGTTGTCGTATATTGATTCGCCCAAACAAACTTCAGCATGCCAAAGTAGAACTTCACTGACTTTCAGTGAATGACAGTGGTCGCTGGAGTCTTGTCAGGCGATTTCAACGACTTTCACCGCGGACAGATGAAATCATGTCGGAGAAGGAATCGAGGCTGTGAATTCGTTGAAACCAATATTCATCATGCTGGGGATGCTGTTGCTTCTTAGCATCTCGCAGGCAGCGTTGGCTCAGCAACCAGCGTCAGCACCACTTCCCAATCAGGGAGGAACTCTCCCCGCTCAGGGACAATCGATCACATCGGTCGGCAAGTATCCGAAACCCCACGATGGTTTCGCTCGTGGAAATGTGGTCCCTTCTCGTCCGGATCACGGTCTTCAAACCAGAGTGGCACCTCAGGTTGGAATGTATCTTTCCGTGGTGAAGCTAGTCTTTTTGATTGCCGTTCTTGCGTTCTGGCTTCACTACATGAACTGGGTCCATGAAGACAGCCGGGGCCTTCAAGTCCGACCTCCGTTCTGGAACAGCTTGATGCTCATGGGGGGGATCGCTGCTTTTCCTGCAGTCCTTTGTGTCCCGGTTTTTGCTGCTGGTTTTTTCGTAATGCTGGCTTCCATCGGATCTCCGCTCGGATTCTATATTGTTGAGAGAAACAGCCGTGTCCCCGATTCACGCAAGGTGATGACACGCGATCACTTGACCAAATGGTCCCGCCGTCAACTGGCCAAAGTTGGTATCAACATTGGTGGACGAGAGAAGACCGACACCGCCTCCGGTCCTCCGATTAAGTTCATGGGGAAAACGAAATCTGGTCAGCGTGACGATAACCGGACTCGACAAGTCGAATCCTCTCGTGGATACGTCGCTGCTAAAGAACTCGTTTACGATGCACTCCTGCGTCGCGCCACCGATATTCACCTGGAACCCAAAGACGACGAACTCTCTGTGCGAATCCGAATCGACGGCGTCATGTACCCCGCTGAACCATTCGACAAAGCGATCGGCGATGCCATCGTCAACATCTTCAAAGTTTTGTGTGCAATCGATATCACCGAAAAACGGCGCTCACAAGATGGGTCGTTTGGTGCAATCGTGGAAGGTCGAGAAATCGATTTTCGTGTTGCTTCGCAAGGAACGCGACACGGCGAAAAGTTGAGCATGCGTATTCTCGACCAGACCAACTCCGTCGGAACGATCGAGGGTCTGGGCATGCGGAAACAACTGCAGCGTGAGCTTGAGGCCACAATCGTTCAGCCACACGGATTGATGCTCGTTTGCGGACCGACTGGTGCGGGAAAATCAACAACCCTGTATGCCTGCATCAACGGAATCGACAGCTACGAGAAAAACATCATCACTGTCGAAGATCCTGTTGAATACAAGATGGATAACGTCACTCAAATCGAAGTGAACGCAAAGTCTGGAAACACATTCGGCCAGTCTCTGCGGAGCATTCTCCGCCAAGATCCCGACGTCATCATGATCGGGGAAATCCGCGATGAAGAAACCGCCAAAATTGCGTGTCAGGCTGCCAACACCGGGCACATGGTCTTTTCAACTGTCCACGCAAACGACACCATTACTGCGCTGTATCGCTTGCTCGACCTGGGTGTTGAGCCGTTTATGATTTCGACCTCAATCTCCGCAATTCTCGCACAACGTTTGGCCCGACGCCTCTGTCCAAAATGTCGTGAACCCTACAAACCGAAAGCTGAACTTCTAAAGGCCGTTGGCTTACCTCCAGAGAAAATCAAAGAGTTCTATCGTCCTCCCACGAAGCCGACCTCAATCTGCACGAAGTGCAATGGCCTCGGTTATCTGGGACGTGTGGGCGTGTTTGAGATGCTAATCATCACTCCACGAATTCGAGATATGATTCGCGATGCAGCGAATATGTCTGCCATTCGAAATGAAGCCCGTAAAAACGGGATGCTCTACATGCAGGAAGAGGGTCTTCGGCTTGTTGTCCGAGGACTCACTTCTGTCGACGAAATCAGCCGCGTCGTCAAGTAGAAACTTCGAATCGAAAATCGCTGCGAGGAGTTCGCAACCACTTGTGAGCAAGCCCAAAACAGAACTGCTCGTTTGAGAGCATTTCAGAACTGTTGGACGCATTCAGTTTCGTGGCGAGCAGTCGTCTACGAAGTCATCAAAGTGAATTTCACGAGCACGACCAGCATCGAAATGGGACTCACCTTGGAATTCATGTGGTCTCCAGATCCATCATGACTCAGGTGAAAAGCCTCTCAAGGCGGGGACTTCTTTGCTTCGAGATTTTGGTTACGGAGTTGTCGAATCCACATCCACAAAACTAGACTCCCATCCGAGGATTTAGCAAAGTTTTGTGTTCCCACCTTCATGCACTGGATTCGCGATGCCGCTCTTTGAAATTGAAACAGATGCACACATCATGGTCGGCTGGGCGGCCAACGAGGAGGAAGCAATCGAACTCGCTCAACAGCACTACCCTGATGAGGCGGTGAGGAGAGTTCTTCAGCGACCACGAGACGTTTGGGTCATTTCAAAACGTCTTCTTGGGATCGAATCCTCAGTCGCCCCTTGTGAAGTTGCTCGCGACTGCCTCTCCAAAGCCTCGGGAGATAAGGTTCACGCCATCCGGTTGTATCGCCAGGAAACCGGAGTCGACTTACACGAAGCCCAACTCGCCATTGAAAGCAACATGTCTCTCGGTTGGTAACAGGCCAGAGAGCAGCATTAATAAACACGCTTCTGCAAATGTCCCTGCGTCGATAACAAGGAGGTCGATGTGATCATTGACCGCATCGAGATCTTTCATGTCGCTCTCCCGCTGATCACGCCCTGGCGGACAGCGTATGGGGAAGACTCTGTTGTGGAGTCGGTCCTGTGCCGGATGACTTCTGGTTCAACCGAGGCATGGGGCGAAAGTTGTCCGCTGGCTGCTCCCTGTTACAGCCCGGAATGGGCTGGTGGAATTTTCGAGACGGCAAAGCGCTGGCTGGCTCCTCGGGTCCTCGGGCAAGACTTCAAATCTGGTGAAGAGATTCAACACGCACTCTCGATTTACAAAGGGAACTCTTTCGCCAAAGCGTTGATTGATAACACATGGTGGACGCTGCAGACAAATCTCACTGAGCAACCTTTACACCGCCTGTTCGGTGCAAAAAGGGATTGCATCCCCGTCGGAGCGGACTTCGGCGTACAGGACTCGATTGAAGAATTACTCGACCTGATTCATCAAGCAGTCTCTGAAGGCTTCCCGCGAATTAAGTTGAAGTTCCGACCTGGTTGGGATCTTCCGATGCTTCGATCCGTTCGCAATGAGTTCCCAGACACCATCTTTCATATCGATTGCAATAGCGGATACACGCTCGCTGACCTCAGCATGTTTCAAGAGATCGATTCGCTCGACCTGGCAATGATCGAACAGCCGCTCGGCTTTGATGATCTGCATGACCATGCCAAACTTCAGTCGATGTTGAAAACCCCGATTTGTCTGGACGAAAGTATTTCGTCACCTGAACGAGCGAGAAAGGCGATCGAACTCAAGGCCTGCCGGTACATCAATATCAAGCCGGGGCGCGTCGGCGGAATCACCAATGCGCTCAAAATTCATAATGACTCTAAAGATGCCGACATTCCCTGTTGGGTCGGCGGAATGCTGGAGAGTTCCGTAGGGGGTGCGATTTGTATTTCGCTGGGGATGCTTGGGAACTTCTCATACCCTGCAGATATTTTCCCCAGTTCAAACTATTACAAAACGGATCTGGGCTCGGTTCCCATCACCATTGAGAAGGATCACCGGGGAATTCCAAGCGTCCGCGCCATGCACCCTCTTCCCACTCCTCACCCAGAACGTTTGAGCCAATGCACGGTCCAATCGGCTGTTTTCCGTTGACCACTTGTGCGGTCATGACGGTATGGGGAATCGTAGCGATCGTGGAGTTCGTGAATATTACGTTTTTTCAGGAATTCTTCTATCGATTGGGCGTCTCTCCATCGTACCATAGAGAGACCGCTTCGCTGAGATGACGGTCCGGGGCTGAACTGACGGTCAAGGAGCCTCCATAAAACGCTAGCAACACCTCTAGATCGCGAGGAACCACTGGAGTTTCGAGTTGTCCCAAAGGTGTTGACGGTATTGTTAGACCTAAAGCATCTTTCGAATTGGTGTACGGGTCTGCCTCGTGGCGAACAGCAATTCTATGGATCAATCGCGTTCTTCATGGGCACACGGTAGAGCAAACTGCTCTAAGAAACACTCAGGTTGCCAAAACATCCAGGATTTCAAGTCTTGTACGGGAAAAGAACAGTGAAAATCAGGGTTTTGCTTTTGGTGATTGGCGTCTGCTTGATTGCTGCTGAGTCACTGCCTGCTCAAGAGGTCGTTGTCGAGCGGAGTTCACGATCAGCTCGCCCTGCATCAGCATCGCAACCCGCCGGGAAGCCAGTCTCTGGACAACCTTCAACAGAGAAAGATAGCAAAACGGCGGAGAAGGCTGACGAGAAAGACAAAAAAGAGAGTGACAATAAAGAAGCGTCGCCCAAAACCATCACTCGTAGCGACTACAAACCTGACCCACTCGAACAGCCTGTTCCAATTGACTTGAACGCTGAAGGAACCGTGAAGTTCAACTTCCACGGTACCCCTTGGCCCGTTGTCCTGGATTGGCTGGCTCGCTATTCGCACCTCAACCTCGATTGGCAGGAACTCCCAGGCGATTACGTCAATTTACGGACGCAGCGGGCTTACACCGACTTAGAAGCTCGCGACATGATCAACCGCCATCTGCTGGCTCGCGGTTATACACTTTTGGTTCATGACGAACTTCTGACGGTTGCCAAAATCGCGACTCTTAATCCGGGGCTCGTTCCTCGAGTCCAGGCAGAAGATCTCAACCAGTGCCTGCCGCACGAATTCGTGAAAGTCTCTCTTCCACTTGACTGGATTCTGGCCGATGAGGCTGTCGAACAACTGAAGCCGATGCTCAGTCCCAATGGAAAGTTACATGCAATTACATCGATCAATCGCTTAGAAGCGGTCGACGTGGCGGCAAACCTGCAGGAGGTTTACAACCTGCTCACGAATGAGCAAAGTAAATCCAATTCCGATGGAGGGCTTGTTCGTGAATTCAAGCTGGAGCACGTCCGTGCTGTCGATGTGATTGGTTCTTTGTATGGAATTCTCGGATTGCGAAAACCGCAGTCACTCTCCGGTGGCTCCAATGATATTTCCGGAAGTTCGAGCATGCAGATCATGCAGCAACTGCAACGGATGCAGCAACAACAGCAACAGCGCGGAAATTCATCCGGTGACAAAGGAAAAGAAGAAACAGAGCCAAAGCTGGTTCTCAACGAACGCGAGAACAGTATTCTGACACATGCCTCCCCGGACAAAATGGAGATCATCGCACAAACGATCAAGGCGATGGATGTCGCTTCTGATCCGACGAAACATATCCTTCAAAACCTGGACGGAATGAGAGTCTATCGTCTGTCGACATTAAAGCCGGACCCGCTGGTCAAGATCCTTTCAGAAATTGGCGACCTCTCGCCAACATCCAAGATTCAAGTCGACTCGGAAAACAATGCGATCATTGTGCATGGAACGCTCGCTGACCATGTCACAATTCAATCATTAGTCGACCGACTCGATGGAAGCAGCCGACAGTTTCATGTGGTCACATTAAGACGACTGCGTGCCCGCGATGTGGCTGGAACCATTCAATACATGTTGGGTGAAGAAGAAGAGGAAGAAGATAACTCGCGATCCCGTTACTATGGGTACTACGGAAGCTACCGTGGGAACCAGTCAGAGACCACGAAAGACAAACGTCCCTTTCGAGTCGATGCTGATGTCGAGAACAATCGCCTCCTCGTGTGGGCTAATGAATCGGAACGGGGAGAAATCGATAACCTGCTCATCAAAATGGGAGAATTCCCAGCGGGTAAGGCCAACCCAGCGAGATCGCGCACAGTCGATCTTTACTCCGATGAAAATGCAGAACGACTTCTGGAAGAGGTCGAACGAGTCTGGCAGCGAAAAAATCAAAACCAGCTCAACATCGAATCTTCAAAAGAAAATTCTGAAAAGCCCGCTGCCCAGAAGCCAATCGAGCAGAGGCAAAATGACGTTCGCTTGAATTCCAACACAGCAATTCACTTTGCGTCTGAGATGAAAACGGCTGGTCTCGCACCGACTGAGCTGACCCAAACTCAGCCGGTTCAAACTCCTGCTGAAGAATCAGAACTTGCTCAGCGGCCACAACTTGACCAGCATCCGCTCGCAGAACCCGAAGTCATGCCCGCTCCGATTACCATCAGGCAGCTACCCGATGGGCGGATTCAAATCCGATCCGAAGATACCGAAGCACTCGACGAACTGGAGTATCTCATTTCAGAACTCGCACCAAAATCTCCGGACTACAAAATTTATCAAATCAAGTACGCCTGGCCGTTTGGTGTCGAGTTGCTCCTCGACGACTTCTTTACATCGGAAGAAGATGAAGAAGAGATTCTCGACTGGTTCGGAAATACGCGGACCTTCAATAAACAATCGCCGGATCGTCTCTCGACACAAAGAAAGTTAAAAATCATTTCAGACGACGATTCTCGCACGCTGCTTGTTCAAGGTGCGACCGCTCAACAGTTGGCGATTATTGAAGAACTCCTTGAAATCTACGATCGGCCGGAATCAAGTGACCCCCAATCGATCCGCGTCACCAAGATCTACCATATCGAGTTTTCGCAAGCCGCCGTCATTTCAGAAACAGTGAAGGCTGTCTATCGGGATTTACTGAGCGCCAATGACCCTGCCCTGCAAACCAAAGGGAAAGATGGTCAAAATCAACAGCAGCCATCCTCACAAGGTATTACGTTTGCCCCGTTTCGGAACAATGAAGAGAAGAAAGAAGCAGACCAGCCACAAGAGCCGATCAAGTTCAAAGGGCTGCTTTCGATTGGTGTCGACGAAGTCTCCAATACGCTTGTCGTCTCGGCTGCCAGCGGACTCATAGAGGGGATTACTGAATTGATCGAAACTCTCGACGTCGCAGCCAAGCCTGACAATTCCGTAAAAGTTCTATCGGTGAATCCCGCAATCAGCCCTTCCTTCCTTCGAGACCGGCTGCACCAGTCCTTCGGAATTGGTGGAAAGTTAAGCGTTTCAACGACGGGAGCAAATCGAAAAGGGAAGAGCGACAACGCAAATCCAGCGAACTCTCAACCTGGCCAAAACAACAACGCTCAGCCCTCAAGCGAGTGACTGATCGCTTCGTCAAACCGAAATTGAAGCTCTCCCGTGCTTCAGCCTGCCTCAACTCTTCACAATATCATGGACAATTTTTCCATGGACATCGGTGAGTCGCATATCTCTTCCGCTGTAACGCACTGTCAGAGCGGTATGTTCGATCCCGAGCAAATGTAAAATCGTGGCATGCAGGTCGTACATCTCGAGGCGATTTTCAATCGCATGGTAGCCGTATTCGTCGGTCGCTCCGTAGCTCATCCCTCCTTGAACCCCTCCGCCAGCCATCCAGATCGTGAACCCAAATGGATTATGATCTCGGCCATCCGCTCCTTGTGCAAAAGGTGTTCGCCCGAACTCGCCCGCCCAAATAACGAGTGTCTCATCGAGTAGGCCACGCACTTTCAGATCTTTGAGAAGCGCCGCGATCGGCTGGTCGACTGACCGGGCATTTTTCGTATGTCCGTCGATCAATTTAGAATGTTGATCCCACCGATCTCCCGCTCCGCCGGGACACGTCAGCTGAATAAAGCGAACGCCACGCTCGACCATTCTGCGAGCAACCAGACAAGCTTGTCCAAAGGTTTTTGTTCCTGCCCAGTCTTCTTGCAAGCCGTACATTTTTTGCGTTGCCTCAGATTCCTGAGACAAGTCCATCAATTCTGGAACCGCAGACTGCATTCGAAATGCGAGTTCGTAGTTTGAAATTGCAGACTCAATTGCATCGTGCGGTCCTTCCCGAGCCAATAAGCTCCGATCCATCTTTCGCATCAGTTCAAGTTTTCGCAACTGAGCGGATGTTGAGATATTTTTCGGCAAGATGTCTGCAACCGGCGTTGCGCCCTCTTTGAAAACCGACCCTTGAAACGTCGCTGGAAGAAATCCACTTCCAAAGCAGGCCAGTCCACCCGGTGGAATCAGCCCACTGTTCAAGACCACAAATCCGGGAAGCTCCTGGCTTTCAGTCCCCAGACCATAGGTCACCCAGGCTCCCATACTCGGTCGGCCTTGCAAGCCATGCCCAGTGTGAAGGAAATAGTTGGCCCCGGTATGTTCGGGGAATTCCGACGTCATCGAGCGTATCACGCAGAGATCATCGACACATGTCGCCACATGCGGAAACAGCTCACTTACCGGGAGTCCGCTCTCACCATGTTGTTTGAACTTCCATGGTGAGCCGAGTGTCGAGCCATTGTTCGCAAACTGAGTTGGCTGAACTTTCATTTTGAACGGTTGACCGTTCTCTTTCGTTAGAAGCGGCTTGGGATCAAATGTATCGACCTGCGACGGCCCTCCGTCCATGTAAAGAAAGATCACATTCTTCGCACGTCGCGGGTATTGAAGATAAGAGTTTGGCTCACCTTGCGAGGTCTCTGCCTGCAGCTGTTGCCAGTTCAATGCGGAGAGCGAAACCGCTCCGAATCCAAGGGCGGATTGTGTCAGCCATTGACGGCGATTCAGTAAGTTTTGAAAGGATGATTGCATAAAAATATCGTTGATAAAATGTCGTGTCATTCGCTTCGAAGCTGCTTCCTTACGGAGCGGCTTCAACTGGTTGTCGCTGCTTGGCCAACTCTTCGTAATAACGTTGCAACAGATCCGCATATTTCTGTGGGACTGGATCTCTGTCGATCGGAACCAATTCTTCATTTGGATCACGCCGAGCAATTTCCTCTGCGATTTCCTGCTGCAATTCTACCATTGGACCATACACCGATGTGCGGACCAATTCCCAGTCGGGAGCTTTCGAGTGACGTTTCATATCAATCCGCATTTGCCGAGCACGTTCGCGAATCGTTGCAACCTGCGTACGCAATTCCGGGCTGGTGACCATCTCTTCGAGATCACGCATTCGATCCGACCATTCTTTGTAATCATCTCCAGTAAGTGGACGCTGTGGACCAGTTGCCCCTCCATTCTGGCCTCCTCCTTCTTGAAACAGGTTCCCAAGCTGCTGACCGAGATTAGGACGATCCTGCCCCGACTGTGAACCCTGACCCGGTTGTTGTCCCGGTTGTTGACCCGGTTGTTGACCCGGTTGTTGACCCGGTTGTTGACCCGGTTGCTGACCCGGTTGCTGTCCCGGTTGCTGTCCCGGTTGCTGTCCCGGTTGCTGTCCCGGTTGCTGTCCCGGTTGCTGTCCCGGTTGTTGTCCCGGTTGTTGTCCCGGTTGTTGTCCCGGTTGTTGTCCCGGTTGTTGTCCCGGTTGTTGTCCCGGTTGTTGTCCCGGTTGCTGACCCGGTTGTCCATCTTGAGAAGGTTGATCACTTTGATTGGGCATGGGAGGTTGTTGAAGATCATTTTCGCCACCGGGCTGAGTACTATCACCTGGTGTCTGTTCCCTGTTTCCGGCCTGTTGGCCCGTTTTATCTGGTGTTTCTCCCGGACTCCGTCCAAGTTCCTGACCGGATTGCTTCTGCTCAGGATTGTCCTGCCCCGTTTGATTGCCGCTCGCTTCTGAATTTTCCGCTCCATTCTCGCGAAGCTCGTTTTCGATGGCACGTGTGAGTTCATCGAGAACTTCACTGGCGGCTGCCAAGGCTTCACCTTCATCACCAAGAATTGATTCGGCAGCTTCTTCAACTCCCTGCTGCAAGCGTTTGATCCCTTCCTGGGCTTGGGCCTGAGCCTTCTTCGCTTCTTCTTCGATTCCGTAGCGTTGCAGCTGAGCTGCTCCTTCGAGTGCCTCTTCAGGTTCGAATTTGCGAAGATCTCGCATCGTGTCGTACAGTTTTCGAGAGAGAAGCGGCTCGGTATTTTCCGATTCTTCAACGAGTTCCTTGGTGCGATCAAGGAGTCCCCCCAAACGTTCCTTCTGAGCTTCAAGAGCTTTGACAATCTCTTCGCGATCTTTCGACTCTTCCGCCGGTCGCAGGGACTTTTGCTTTGGCTGTTCGCCTCCATTTTCTTTGCCATTCATGGCATTTGCGATTTCTTCCTGGTTCTCCGACAGCTCGCGAGCATCCTTTCGGAGTTCTCGGACCGCATCGGCAAACTGGCTTGCCGTTTGATTTTTGAACTCTTCCTGAAGCTCATTGAGCTCTCGCTGTGCGCGTGTTCCCTCTGTCAACGCTTTCGAAGTTTGTCGCTCTTTCAGTGATTCCGCTGCGCGTCTGACACGTTCTCGCGTTTCGTCGACTTTCTCGCGGGCTTCAGCCATGCGTTCGCGGTTTTCTTCGGTGCTCATTCGCTCTTTGAGTTCATCGAGATTCCGCAGCAACTCTTCTTGTTCCTCCTGAAGCCTCTTCAATTCGCGATTTAATTCTTCCTTCTGTTTCGCATCAGTTTCGTCTCGAAGCTTGTTCTCCAGCTCGCGAATTTTCTCATTAAGATCTTCCTGACGCCGGGCCAGTTCTCGCAATCGATTAAGAACCTGCAACGTTTCACGCTGTTCCTGTTGTTGCTCCTGCTGTTGAGCCTGTCGTTCGGTTTCGTACCGGTCACGATCATTCTTCAGTTCAAGGGCCTTCATTTGTCGGTTACGATCTTGCTGACTTGAACTCTGAGATTGACTTTTCGACTGTTGAGACTGCTGGACATTCTTTTCTCGCGAGTTCAATTTCAGCAATCCCTGATAGGCTTCCTGAGCTTTCGAGCGTGCGTCATGAAGGAGCTCGAGATCATTTTTGGTCAACGCACCTGCGAAGTGTCGAGACGCCGAGGTCATTAACTCTATCGCTTCGACGAGATGAACTTTCATTTGCTCATCGTCGATCTTCTCCATCAACTCTTCCGCCATCGTGATCGCTTCTTCTTGCGATTCAAACAGAACTTCCGCTGACTCCGCAAACTTCGGAGAAGGTTCCGTCCGCGACTCGGATCGAATCAAGTTCCAGGCAGCCGTCACAATTTGCCGCTGAACTTCAAGCAGTTTCCCAGACTGAGTTCCATCCTGTTGTTGCTGCTGCTGTTGCTGTTGCTGCTGTTGGTTCGCAGGGACTTCTCGGAAGATTTCTTCAAAGGGTCTGACTTCCGAGAAGAAGATGTCACTGAAGGCTCGGCGCTGTTCCCCATCCGGTCCAATATCGTCAGCATAGAAATAGTACGAGATGAGTTGATCGGGATTGAGTTTCAGTTGCTCCAGATGCAACAGATGGTCCATTGTTGCCTTTTCATTTTTCCCGGCTTTCTCTCCCAGTACCATTCCTGCCTGTTTGCCATCGGGGGTTTCATAGACAAGGCCGTACTCTACCAATCCGAAATCATCTGATGCGTTCGCTTGCAGCGACAATTCTTCTAGCGGAGAAACTCGGACATCGCGTGCAGGAAAGGCAACTTTCAGATTCGCCGGTTGATTTGGAAGAACCTGAATCACAAACTCGGGAGCATCTCGATTACTGCGATCGTTTTCATCAGTTAGCACTAACCGAAATTTTTGCTTGCCCGGTTTTGAAGAAGCCCAGTTGAGCGCAAGTTGATTGGCTTCTGATTGTGGAGTCTCCAACTCAAGACGATTCCCGTCGTCATCGACAAAAGCTGCTGACTTCACAGTTTTGTTCAATTCGAAATCAAAGTTGATCTTGGCTCCCTCGACGACACTTAAGCGTCGAACATTTTCAATCGTTTCAGTATCGAGTCCTGTGTAGTCGGGGAACTGAATTTCTGCATCCGCTTTCAAGAGCTCCGGGTATGTGAATGTGGTGACCGAAAACTCATCTGAATCCTGCTGGTCGTACTCAATGCGATAAGTCAGATCTCGAACAATTTCAGGAATTCGCCCACCAAAAACAGGGTCATCGAGACTCTTCTGTAACGGAACGCGAATTTCGTTTGCGTTCTGATCAACAGCGACGAGCGTGACATCAACTGGCAGTCGTTCCCCAAACCGAGCGAGGACAAGTAAACTGGTTCCGCGTTCCACTTCGGCGTCACCGGGATCCACGCTAATCTCAATTGGTGTCTGTAAGTCGAGAACGTCGTCAACGACCTGATCAGCTGCCTGCTCCCCGATTGACTGTGGTGGAGACGTTGGCGCTTCAAGGACGAGAAAGAGACAAGTCAGCATCGCGGCGATGCGACAGAATCTTGTTGGCGAAAAAGACTTCACCGCCCGCGACCAGTTATGTTTGCGTTCGTGCTGCAAAACATTGGTGACCACTTCGGACTGCAAGTAGTTCAGTTCCCAGCGGCCCAAAGCTGGACTTTGTCGCATCGCTGCCAGAAGCATCGAATCCAGTTCCGGAAACTCGTTTTCTAACAACAAGGCAGCTTCCGATCGATCGGTCGCTTTTGCTCGCCCCACGATGATTGAAGAGACAATCGAGATTGGGATGCAAACGAGAATCACTTTCAGAAACTCGATCCGCGACTGTCCGTCGATCAGCATTCCCAGCAGCACGATTGCTAATACCGTCCAGCATGCGAGAGATGCTTTAATCGCTCTTAAACGTCGCATCCGCACGACAACTTCATCCAGACGTCGGAGTAAACGAGCATCGGACATATTTGTCTCTCCTGAACTCTGCAAGGAAACACCCATCAAAGATCGCATGTGAATCTTATCCGATTTTGAGGATGATGACAGCCTGGTTTCAACCGATCCAACCTCATCAACAATTTCATCCATCATAGGTGGGGTAAACTGTTCCGGTTTTAGGACATGTTGCCTAAATTCATCTTGGCACAGTCAGAGAAACTGACCTTTTGACTCAAGTTGCTCCAGCAATGGCGATAGTATTCAGGAACTGATCCCACTTGAGCAAATTTCTCATTTCACCAGAAGTGCTCTCACGACATCGGGACCGGGAACAGGAGCACGTCTCCTGGACCGGGAGCCAATGTCATGCTGCCGAATCGTCGGAGATGAGCGGTTTTGTTCAGGTCACAGATTAGGAAACGATCAGGAATTCCCATGAACCCGGAATCCTGTTTTAGAACCAGTCCGAAAACTACTGCAATGGTCGCTTTCCTCAACGTTTGAGAGAGCAATTTCAAGTTTCAGGATCAGTTCTAGCTTTATAGATGAAGCAGGATTATGAGAATTCTAAATCAGATTTGAAAAAGATGTACGCGAACAGTCTCGTGGAGATGAGTGATTCATTACATGAAAAGCAATCTTCACGGACAAAAAACACGAAAGTGTTCTATTGAAGTGAAAACGACTGATCAGATGTAGCTCTGATCAAATTGTTCTGATGTTGGACAATTCCTGGAAAGATTTTATTGAATTCCAGGTGGCGTTTTGGCAGTATGGAGGCGTGTATGAATCAGGATGATTCTTTTGAACCCATGATTTTTACACCAATGAGGAGACAACCATGAGGAATGTGTTGTGGGGAGTCGCGGCATTTGCCTTAGCGATCTCTGGGGAGGCCACAGCGCAGGCTGGCTGGTTCTGTGGAACCGCTGGCTATAATCGCTGTGCAGTCGCGCATTGCCAACCAACTGCGTGTTACACTGCTTGCAAAGTCGAGCGGGAAACATGCTACCGAACTGTTTACGAATCAATCTGTGAACCAGTTCAGGAAACATACAATCGAACGGTTTACGATACCGTCTATGAAGACGTCGAACAAACCTGCTATCGCAATGTTGTCGAACAACAATTTCGCGAAGAAGAATATCAGGTGAGCCGACAGGTCTTTGAGACCTCTTATCAGGAAAAAGAATACACAGTTCAACGCCCTGTCTGGGAAACTTCTTATCGAGAAGAGTCTTATCAGGTGCGGCGTCCCGTGTGGACCACTGAGAACCGACAAACAACTCGCACGGTCATGCGACCCGTCACGGAAACCGTGAATCGCCAGGTGACACGAACTGTCATGCGGCAAGTAACGGAAACTGTGAACCAGGAACGTTGCTACCGAGTCATGCAACCGGTCACCACCTACCGAACTGTCCGTCGCGTTGTGCAATGTGAACCACCACCGGTTTGCGATCCTTGTGCCCAAGTCCCGATGCCAGCCAGACGACCTTGCTTCGCCTGCTGCCCTTGGTTGTGCCCCTTCAAAAACTTTGGCTGGGGAGCAGGACAAGTTGCCTATCGTCCACGCACCCGGGTGATCACCGAGCAAGTTCCTTGCACTGTTTATGTGCCAAAAGTTGTTCGACAAGTTTGCCCTGTGCAGGTCTGCCGACTGGTCCCTGAACAAGTTGTCGAGAACTGTCCGGTTCAAGTCTGTCGGATGGTCCCCGAACAAGTTGTTGACAACTGTGAAGTTCGAGTTTGCAAATGGGTTTGCGAAACACAAACACGCAAAATTCCAGTGCGAACCTGCCGAATGGTCAGCGAAGTCAAGACATCTAAAATCCCGGTTCAGACATGCAAAACCGTGACAGAAGTCCGTACTCGCAAAATTCCATTCTGCACAGTTAAGAAAGTCCCTTACACAGTAACTCACAGAGTTGCTCGTCAGGTCGCTCGACAAGAACCATGCACCGTTACACGAATGGTCACCAAACTTGTCCCACGTCAAGTTGCCTATGAAGTGTGTCGAATGGTTCCCGTCCAACAATGTTACACCGTTCAACCGTGTGATAGCTGTGGAGTTCCATCGGGACTTGGCGGATGTGCAAACGGTGACTGCGGTACCATTCAGCACGACGCCAACAAACCTGTTCCACAAGCAGACCCAGCACTTTCTGCTCCAGCCAATGAAGAATCTGGCCCAGAAGTGAACCCAACACCAAGTGGACCTTCCATTTAATTGTTTTTGAGTTTTCTGTCTCCGTGAAGCATCCAATTCATGTGATGGTTCACTAACTCCGAGGAGACAGAACAACTCTACGATTTTCAAAATGTTCTGGTTTCTGGAACATTGAGTTCGTTCGAAGCACACAAACCGACCGGATTTTGTTCCTGTCGCGAGTGTGACGCGACAACCAAAGCTTGCTAAAATCGCCCACGCAAACTCCTGCGTGGGCGATCTTTTTCATTGTAGAACAAGTGAAAGAGTCCTCCGCTGCACTCTCAACTTGAGAACCTGAGAGTCATCGAATATTCAAAGGGAATGGGCGAAATG
Organism: Thalassoglobus sp.; assembly: GCF_048270125.1. Classification (NCBI taxonomy): domain Bacteria; kingdom Pseudomonadati; phylum Planctomycetota; class Planctomycetia; order Planctomycetales; family Planctomycetaceae; genus Thalassoglobus; species Thalassoglobus sp. The sequence goes on from NZ_JBLWTN010000024.1 coordinate 26,273, forward strand.
GGAGAATGCTCCAGCCCTGACAGATCTTGGATTTCTACCACGCAACGAATCAAGAATCAGGTCGGCGCTCGAACTACTGAGCTTGGAGACCTGGCATATGAATCACTGACCTACTGATGCTTTTCATTCACACCCCGCGAACGAAAGTTTCAATTCACCGATGACTTCCGGCGAAACAAAAAAAAAGCGAACAGAACTGATCCGCGTGTGGCTCGCACGGTTTCTGGTAGTCTACTTTCTCGTCGCGTATATTCTGCTCCCGTTTGTCTGGAAACAGTACACGCGCCGGCATCCCGTGCTGGATCAGAGTCCTAGGCTGACCACGACCGGAGATGGCCACGCAGGGGACCCGTTGAATATCGCTTTGGTCGGAACCGAAGCTGAAATCAAGGAGATTATGAAGAAGGCCAAGTGGTTTCCGGCGGACCCGCTCGGGTTTCGTAGTGACCTGAAGATCGCTGCCGACACAGTTTTGAAACGTTCGTATGTTGAAGCTCCTGTAAGCAGCCTGTATCTATTTGGTCGGAAAGAAGACCTCGCCTTCGAACAGCCCGTGGGAAACGACCCGCGAAAGCGTCATCATGTGCGGTTCTGGAAAAACCCTGAGCCAGATCAACAAGGAAGACCACTCTGGCTGGGATCAGCTTCGTACGATGAACGTGTCGGCTTCAGCCACACGACCGGTGAGATTACGCATCATATCGCTCCCGACGTTGATAAAGAGCGGGACCATTTGCTCCACGACTTACAACAAACTCAAGACTTGTCAGAAGTCTCGTCAATCCCCGATTTCCACAAAATCCTTGAGGGGAAAAACGGAGGCGGAGACCGCTGGTACACCGACGGAGCCATGGCGGTTGCAGTCATCAAGGGTGAGTAATTCGAGAATCCTGTTGCGATCTGCCTCGTAACAAACAGTCAATCACCAACAGACTTTCCCAAACACATAAACTCTGAGGTGATTTACCCTGAAGCCTTCCGCTGATTCTTCGCTTTCAAAAGCTCTCCTTTGAGGTCTTCTCTCAAATACATCCCGTTAGCTCCTTTGGTCCGCACGATCACACCATCAATGAGAGACATCTGAGTAATGAGGTCCGCAATAGTCCGCCCACCCAGATTCGAGGCCAGTTGATCCATGGGAATCCGTTTCCCTGATTTCGCCAGCTGGATCAGAAAAGGTGTCACAAAATCGGGTTCAATTTTCTGAATATCTCGAGCGACGCGTGTCTGTCGAAAACCGGACATGACGATCGCGGGAGCAGCCAGAACCGAAACGGAAAGCATCTTGACGATTCCGCGAACTGTTTCCGGATTCCCAAAGAATGACATGAACCGACTTCCGGTCTCTTTCACAGCTGTCTGAACTTTCTGGGTTTGTTCGTCTGAGCCAAGATCGACGTTTTCCACCTCTTCGTGATTCACAAGCAGGTAAGCTGCGAAGAGCAATGCAATCACGAACAGCGTTGCAGCCAGTAGCCCAATTCCTGCTCCGAGAACCCCGGAAAAGGCGAACCACAAACAGAACCTGACCACCCAATAGGTCGCAAGCAATACGAAAAGGGAGCCCAGAAAACTGACAATCGCACCCGCAACGTGAAGCTTGAAGCGTTTCTCCTTGTAACTCTCAACCCAATTCTCAATCGCTTCCTGAATCGTCATTTCTGGCATTGTTCATCAATCTTGTGTCTCATCGAGTTTCTGGCAGGACCAGCAAATTTCAAAGTCGGCACCATTTTCTTCACCACAACTTACACATTTCCATGACGATCGCGTTTGCGACCGTTCTCGTTGTTTCTGCTTAGCGAGTTCTATGATTTGTCGGCCGCGTACAAAGTCTTCTTCATGAACCCACAATCGCGGTGTTGCCAATTGCACTGGCAGTTTACCACTAATACTGTGGAGTGATGCACCAACAACTTTCGCCGTAACCCCCTCCTCCGCGAGGACTCTTTGGATATGTTCGGCGTCCATCAGATCATCGGCTGAATAGACTTCGACAATTTTGTCGTCAGACATGTTCATCTCACTCTCGACTTCGATCTATTGTCTATCTCTAAACTGAAACGAGAACAGGTCCGCCCCGTTCAACAGAAATTTCACGCGAATTGGCTTTTCGGGCAAATTTTTGAGCGATTTGCCTTCGTTTTTCCAATGAACCACCTGCTCAATTGAATCGCCGTTGAGCGGTTTGCAATCTTTGGAAGTATATCCGGAAATTGGGTTTCCGTCAGCGTCCTGGAGTTCGACCTGAATTGCTCCCCCTTTTCTGGCAGAGTAATTGAGAATGAGTTCGTCCCCGGAAAACTGAATCGGCTTCGTGATTAATTCCCCACCTTTTTGACCAGAGTGAAGCGCAACAAAGCCATCCGTACGGTAGCTGAAGCGGCGTACTCGGGTATCGGGACCGACATAATACGCTTCCGTCGCAAAAACCGACATCCTCCCCGGCTCGGTTGGAATTTCAACCAGCCCGTGCACCATATAATTGCTTCGATTGCCCTGTCGGTCTTCGGGAGCGTCGCGCGGGACAATCGGATCGTTGTAGCGGGTAAATGTGACTCCATCCCGGCTGGACATGAAGACTGGTTCGACCTGGCTATCCTTCGGGAGGTAGCGTGTCGGAAAGCCGACGAGCAAATGGGGTGCGCGATCATACGAACGTATTGCATTCGTATACAGATGCTGATGCTCCGCGCCCGGATACTTCAACAAAACGGGCTTCGTCCAGTTGATAAAATCATCCGAGGTACAGGTCATGATATCTCGAACACCCTTCGTAAACGTACGATGAAAGTCGACGTACTGTTTTGTATGCGGGTTCCAAAACGCAAGGTTCTGCGAATCAAAGGCTCCTTCGGTGATGACTGGTTCATCATTCATTAACGACCAGCGAATTCCGTCAGGAGATTTGAAAACGTAAAGACCTTTCTTGCCTTGTGGTCGTCCGCGCGAAATGGCTTTGTACTTTGCATCAGCAGAGCAATTTGGATTTGTATCCTTGAACGGCACAAAGCAGTGCGTTCCGATTCCATCCCAGACGATGTTGTTCTCTTTTGAACCGTTGTATTCAATTAAACCCAAATTCGGCTTGGTCCAGTGAATGCCATCGGTGCTTTCTGCATAGCAGGTCACTTCGGGGTGCAGCGACTTCTGAGTCTTCTCATTCACATGAGATCCTCGGTAATACATCCGATAGATGTCACCATCCTGAAAGATCGTGTAGTAAGCGCAGGTGTTTCCTTCCCACGATTCATCAGTTGTGATGATGACATCATGCGGGGTCGGCTGCTGGGCAACTTGAGAGAGATCGCCATTCATACTCTCGATCAGAAAATCGTCAGTGAACAGTTCCAACCGTGAGCCGATCTCAATTGGCTCCGCATAAACAGTCGCGACAGAGAGTAGAGTCATCGCGAAAGCGTAAGACATTTTCATTTGTTGGCCTTTCAAGTTGATTTCGGAACTCGATCACATCGCTTATGAGTATGGAGAGTGATAGTCCGCTCAGCAATCATGACTTCAATTTGCTTCGAAAGTCAGCGAGCCAGCGACTTCGATTAAGCTGGGAACATGTAAGAAGTTTGTCAATCTTTGATTCCGTACTACATCACTATTGTGGAGCCCAAAACTCTATGCAGAATAAACGGATGACTTCTCATCAATTTATTTTGGTCTATTCTCACGGGAGAAATTCATGGCAGGACGTATTCTTTTATTGACGCTGCTCTTCTTCACTCTCCTTCAACACGACCTTCCGGCGCAAGAAAAAAAGGAGAACCAGAAAGCCTCCGAAACTGCCAAGTCACCTGAATTCGATCCGGTAGCAACCGGCTTACGAGCTGCACCGATCCCATCAACTGCCATCCGAACCGCAGCGATCAACAAGAACGGAAGCCTGATCGCGTTTGGAACAGGTGAAGGGAAAATTTCCATCTGGGATACGAAGCAGAATAAATTTACTCATGAATGGTCCGGGCATGATCACTGGGTTTTCGATTTAACTTTTGATGCGAACTCAGAGAGATTGTTTTCTGGTGGAGGCGATAACAAAACTAAAATCTGGTCGAGCAAAGACTGGAAGCTGCTGAAAACTTTTGAAGACCACACCGACGACGTACATAGTGTTGCACTGACTCCCGATGAGACTTTGCTGATTACCGGAGGTGACGACGCAAACGTGATCGTCCGAAATCTAAAAACGGGTGAGGTCACCATTCTCAAGGGGCATACTGCTCAGGTGACATCGACGGTGTTGTCGCTTGATGGAAAGCAAGCGTTCTCATCCAGCCGAGACCAGACGATTCGAGTTTGGGATTTGGAAAACTTCAAGGAAGTTGCTGTTTTAACAGGTCATCAGGAAGATGTGCTGCACCTGGCGATTGACAAATCTGGTCAACAACTTGCCTCCGCGAGTTATGACGGAACTGCTCGCCTCTGGGATGTCAAATCCTTAAAGCAAATTGCATCATTCGAGATCCCCAAGAGATGGGTGACTGCAGTGGAATTTTCGAATGACTCAAAGTTGCTCTTCACTGGTTCAACAGATTTCATGTTGCGGGCATTTAACATTCGGTCAAAAAAGGAAATTTGGAAAATCTCGACAGGCTCGGATGTCTCTGATTTACTCTCTTTGCCGGATGCAAAAACGCTTCTGGCATCCACATCGAGTCACGGAATAAAATTTTACGACTACACAAATGACGTCGTCACCACGAAACGAGTCGCGGTACCTGCGTACGTCGTTCCGGGGCATGCTCCTCCTATCTCGACCCTTGACTATCTCGTAATGCACGAAGCTCTATTATTTGAACAGTCTTCAGAAGACTGGGGCCAAAAGATCGGTCTGCTGGCTCTGTACGGTGATGCGTTTTCACGAACGCTGATGGCTGATTTGAAAACGAATGAACTCCCTGCACCGAAGCAGGAACTTGCCAAGCGTCTCAAGGATAAACTCTCGATAAGTCCACAAGAGGCACTCGGCACAGCTTTAATCGGCAAGTACTGGGGACGTCTGGCGGTTGCTGAGTTCAGCGATCTACGAGTGACAGAGACGCTTCGTGATTGGGTGACTGGCGAAACGCGAAAATGGTCGCCGACCCCGAACAACTTTGAAAAGGAACTCCTCTCGGTCGAGTTAAAAATTCAAAAAGAATTAGCCGTGCTCAGCAAAAGTGACGCAGATAAGAAGCGTGCGAAAGAGATTGAATCCGCCATTGTGACGGAGTTTCGAAAGCTCGCCGATGAAAAAAATGAAGCGAAATAAAGAACGTCATTTTTAAAACTGAGATCAACTCGAACAGTGTAAACGCAAAACGCCCTGGAAGAACGAGCCTTCCAGGGCGTTTTTACTTCTCAATAACAGAGTGCTAAGTGCCCCTGTGACAAGTTACGGTGACAAATTACTGTTTCATCGCATCTGCAAGAATGCGTGATGTCGATTCACGCATGATCCGTGGATCGACTTGCTCACCTTTCTGGAGTGTCGCGCGGACATCTTTCCCAGAGATGAAGACAGGTTTTTCGTCAGAATGGTTTTCCATCAAGTCGACGCGTCCCATGGATTCGTAGTAGGCAGCGAAGCCGACTTTGACTGGTTGAATCTTCAGGTCGCCGTTCAGATTACTGAAGATTTCCTGAGCATCGAAATCACCCCAGATGGCGGTTCCATCTTTGAATGGAGCATCGGCGTGTTTACGGCCAATGACGATGTTCGTGTAGCCCATGTTCTGACGATAAATGGCGTGCATGACCGCTTCTTTTGGTCCGCCGTAGAACATTTTGATGTCGAGACCGAGCAACTTCACGCGATCTGGAACTTCGTCATCACGTGATGACCAAAGTTCTTTGTCGCTATCGCCGTCGCCCATTTGACGTTCACTGATGAGTTTTTCGTATGTTTCCATTCGAATCTCAGCGTTGACGTCGTCACCTTTGGTTTCGCCGATCAGCGGATTCAAGACTGCTCCTGCGTTCTTGCCAGCTTTCAGGAGTGACTCCAAAGCATAAACGAGAGCGTATTCGTGAGCACGGTGAAGCGGGTTGCGAGTCTGGAAGGCGACAACAGCTTCCCAACCGGTTTCTGCGATCAACGCACGAACTTCACGCGGCGTGAGCACATACTGTCCGAAGTTCGGATTTTTCGGTTGTGGGAGTGCCTTGATCGTTCCACCGATGAGGTGAGTTTTATCGGCATCGCCAACGAGGACCATATCCGCTCCGGGATGGTCGGTTCGGTCAGTCAGATAAACTGAAGAGATATATTTCTGCTTGTCCCACTCAAAGACGTCAGTCAAATCGAGAGTCGCAACAACTTCTCCATCAGGATTCGTCAGAGCGATTTTCTCGCCAGCTGAGAGTGTCGCAGCCAGTTCTGACGTGACAGGGAACGCAATCGGAATCGTCCAAGCGTATTTTTCACCGTTGTTGATGATGACCGATTCATCAAGTACGCGGTTGTAAGTCTCTGAATCCATCGGCCCGGTGAGTGGGCTGAGGGTTCCATCAGCGAAGCGATAAACACTGGAGAGATCGGCGGCGGAAACAGGGACTTTTTTCAAGTCGGCTGCTTCTGCTTTGAACGCGTCAATCTGGTCTTGAGCAACGGTGCAACATACTGGCTCAGAAAGTCCGCCATGAGGGGCAATGAGGTCTGCCATTCTTTTTCCTTATCTTCTTGTTATGTTTGAACTTGTGTGATCGTGTTCCCGGTCACACGGGATGAGAGAAACGGTGGAAACCTTGCGGCTCAACGTGCCGAACCACCATTTTTCGAGGGACCGGACCCGGGACATAGTATTGAACATCTCAATACCAGATTCACCACGATCTTCGTTCTCCAAGAAAGCAACGCCACACTAGAGAATGGAGGAATCATCGTCAAGACTGGTGCTTTCGTGTTCCCACGGCTGGAACAGGTCAACACAAGGGTTCAGCCCGTTCATCTGTTTCAATTGCCCCCAATGAACTATCTTTTTCCAGAGCGTCTTCATAAACAACGTTTCCCGTTTCCAGCAATACCATTCGTAATCCTTTTCCGGGATACGCATTGCAAAACTGAGAGGATCAGTGGCAATCCCGTCAAACTGGCTGATGAAACAATTCTTAACGCCCGTCCTGCGACCGGCGACGCGATTGATTATTGGCTTGATTGCAATTCCTCTCTTACGGCTGATCCGCAAGAAAGTCGCCCACACAAAGGAGTGGGACGAAGAGTTTGAGAAGGATGTCGAACAATGGTTTCGGGCGTCTGCACTACTTTTATTTGCGACAAAGAACGTGGAACTGGCTATCGGAGCATGGCTCGACACGAAATTTATCATCTCGCTGGATAACTGGTATGTGGCTGCGGGGCGATTGTTGCTGGCCATCGGGGTGATTGAGGCGATGCCCGATCAGGAACTCTTCTCGATTGTGCATCCCGGACCACCAAAGCCTACCTGGGACGGAAGCAAAGGCTTTCGAGAGAATATTCGCCCACAGTTTATTCCCATTTTACGCGGATTGGTCTGCATTCACTTACAGCGTTCTTCGCCAGTCTTTGCCATCATGGCGACCATTATGGACGGAACAACGGGGTGGGTCTGTTTCTGGATTGCGATTATCCAATACCTCATCATTGGACTGGTCACATCCCGAGACAAAGCGATTGACGTTCTCTCCGCGTTTGACAAACAAGTAGCGATCAGGCGTGAAAACCTAATCAAAGAGTTTTCAATCAAAGAAGACGAACAATCTGAAGCTGCTCAAGAGTCCAGCGACCTCGACGTAAAAAAAGTACACGAAAAGAAAGAATCATAGTCAATGTGTGGAATCGCCGGAGGTGTTTGGACGAATCAGGCTGCGAAACTGCCTCAAGATGTCCTCACGCGCATGCTGGACTCAATCCGCCATCGGGGACCGGATGATTCGGGAACCTATTTCTCAAAAGAGGGCACCACGAATTGCGCCCTGGGACATCGACGGCTGTCGATTATCGATCTAGGTGGCGGTCATCAACCGCTGTGCAATGAAGACGGAACTATTTGGATTGCCTTCAACGGAGAGATTTACAACTACAAAGAATTACGATCTCAACTTGTCGCCAGCGGACACCAATTCAAGACAGACACCGACACCGAGGTAATCGTTCATCTGTACGAGGAATATGGTGATGACTGCGTCCAACATTTGCGAGGAATGTTTGCTTTCGCAATCTGGGACGAAAACAAAAAACGGTTACTCTTAGCACGTGACCGCATCGGGCAAAAACCGCTGTATTATAAAGTGGAAAACAACCGCCTGCTCTTCGCGAGCGAGATGAAAGCAATCCTCGAAGTTCCGGGAATTGAACGCGAAGTCGATCACTGCGCCATTGATCTCTTCATGACGTATCAGTACGTGCCGTATCCAGGAACGATCCTTAAAGGATTTCAGAAACTTCCGCCGGCACACCTGCTGGTCTTTGAATCGGGCGAGGTCTCGACTTCACGATACTGGCAAGCACCTTATGAACCGACCTCAGAGCGTCCGCTCCCGGAACTCTCTGTCGATCAATGGAAGCAGAAACTTCGCGAGACGCTCACTGAAGCGGTCCGCCTGCGAATGCGGTCCGACGTTCCCATCGGTTCATTTCTTTCCGGAGGAGTCGATTCGACGATCATCTCTGGGCTGATGCAGTCTCTTTCGGACAAGCCGATACACACATTTTCGATCGGCTTTCCAGTCAAGGAGTTTGACGAGCGTGCCTATGCTCGCGAGGCAGCGGAACTCCTGGGGACTAATCATCACGAATACGTGGTCGAACCGTCGGCTCTCAAAATACTGCCCAAACTCATCTGGCATTACGATGAACCATTCAGCGACAGTTCTGCGATTCCGATGATGTCCCTTTCCGAAGTGACACGGAACGTCGTAACAGTAGCACTCTCAGGGGACGGTGGCGATGAACTCTTCTGTGGCTATCCGCGTTACAAAGCTGTCGACTTAGCAGGGAAAACGGATTGGCTTCCGCAACCGATTCGCTCGATCTTCGGGTGGGACCTTTGGCAGAAAATTCCTTCATCAACGAAGCAGAAATCCTTCGGCCGCAGACTTAAGCGATTCGTGGGAGCATTAGGGCAATCACCGGAGCGGCGTTACCTTCGCTGGATCGGAATCTTTGATCAGGATTCACGAAATTCACTTTACACACCAGAATTTCGGAAATCATTAAAAGGTTTTGACAGTGCCGAATTTATCCTCAAAGCTTACGAAGAATGCCCCAGCCGAGACTTCATCACCCGAACGACCTGTGCAGATGTTGTCAGCTATCTTACTTGCGACATTATGACGAAAGTTGATGTCGCGAGCATGTGCTACAGCCTCGAAGCCCGGAGTCCGTTTCTGGATCATCACGTCGTTGAACTGGCAGCACAAATGCCAATTGAACTCAAATACAAAAACGGCTTGGGCAAGCAAATTCTGATTGAAACCTTCTCTGACCTGATTCCGAAATCGATACAAAAGCGAAGTAAAATGGGCTTCGGCGTGCCGATCGATCACTGGTTTCGGAATGAACTCAAACCGCTCGTCGAAGAGACATTACTCTCCGAACAATGCTATGACCGTGGATACTTCAATCCGGAAGCTCTGCAGCTAATGGTCGAAGAACATATGCAGGGGCGCTGGGATCATTCCTACCGGATGTGGAATCTGATTTGCTTGGAACAATGGCATCGCACTTTCATAGACGGCGAAGGGCAATAAGACGACACGCGAGAGGTTGCGAATTTACTGTCCGGGACAATGGTCCCGGACTACGAAGAGGGCCCGGACTACAAGGAGGCTCGAAGACTACGAGGGCTTTGAGTTCTTCGCGTTCGCGCAAGTTCACGCAGCATTCATCGACAAGACAGGGTTACTGGAACAGCCCGTAGATCACGAAGTTCACGCCGATCTTGACGGCATCTTCTGTGGCATACCCGGCGCAGGCGGTTGTGGCTTGACGTTCGAGAGCACAACTCAAGTCATACTTGCTGTATACGACAACATATTTCCCGTTCACCTGGATGCCTTCCAGAATCGGTTCCCCGATCGACTCTCGCGTTTCAATACTTGAAACATTCGGTCCTTCTGCGGGAATGCGACGTTTGACACGACGGATATCGTAGCCGAGTTGCATGTTGTAGAGTTCATGCCCGACTGGAATTTTTTCCAAAGGTTGACCAAACATCTGAGTGATCAATTTCCGAAAACTTTCGTCAAACTGCTCCGCCCCGCAACAAGCATCCGCAAAGAGAAACCCGCCGTTGGACAGATATTTTCCTAAGCCTGCGATCTCTTCGTCACTCAGCTGAAAATTCTTTCGACCATGCATATAGATGAGCGGATAATCAAACAGAGCCGGGTCATTCCCTGGCAAGTTCGGTGTTTGCCGGGCCGCTTCGATACCGACGGTTTCGAGAGCGGCCTGTAAACGTCCCAAAGCATTCGGGGCTGTGTCCCAACCTCCGGTATGACGCAAACGGGCTATCGTCAATCGACCACGGTTGAGCTGATTTTCGTCACCAGCTGAAAGGATTTTTGGGCGTTCAAGCTTGTTGAAGAGCTCTCGACCGGTTGCGTATGCAATGACGTTTGTCCCCATTTTCATCGACTTGTCAATTTGCGTTTTCACGACCGGAAGTCGCTTCTCAGGATCATTCACAGCCCACTTATTCCATCGGCAAGCATGGTCATACGGTGAGTAGATAATTGCAGTCCGGCAGCCGAAATCAACTCCCCACAGTTCAGGAGTTGCCCCTTTTTCAAACAGAAACTCACTGCGATAAACGTCATGTGTGTCCGGGAGTCGCGTCAGCTGATTCTGCCCAGCAAAAAGTCGACGTACCAAATCGCGAAAGCCGGTTTCGAACTCGTCGCTATCACAATTATTCACTGCAAACAGAAATCCACCTTGCGCAAGGTACTTTCTCAGTAGTTCCAATTCGCGGCCTTGAATTGAGTCGAGACTTTCGGAACCGGTTAGAAGTTGCACGGGGCTCTGCATCAAAGCTGCGACTCCCTCACCATCGGCTGCCGTTCGTAAATCAACAACTTGCCAGGAGAGTAACTTCGGCCATTTTTCTTGACGCGAAATAAAGTTCGTCAGATTTTTGGCATCTCTGGGATGCTTGTTCCAATCCTGTTGTTTGAAGTCTTGATTGCGGTTGGCTTGGGGACCGTACTTCAGTTTATTGATCAGAACCGGCGAAAGCCCTTTTGAAAGGAACAACAAAACCAGACTTGTGCCAGCGACGCGAACCGGTTCGGTATGACTGATCCAGAAACCTGCACGCACATCCTGCCCATTGACAAGATGCTCTGCCCCTTCTCGGTACCAATCGCGGTCTCCAAAAAATCGGCGTCCAGAAAATCGGCCAGCCCGTTCAAGGCCGTATAGGTAGTACAATTTCCAGTTTGCCACTCCGGGGTTGGACTCAATTCTAAGGTTCCTCGACAGCCACTGCAGACCGGCGTCGATTCCTTCTTGAAGTTCGCTGTCGTCATCGCCTCCGCAACACTGAATCTCTCCGTTCGGCGCGACATCGCCATCGTCCTGAAGCATTTCCTGGGTAATGATCAGTGATGCCAACCCGGCTACTGTCATGCTGCCAGTCGGAGTTCCTTGAGCTTTGTAGGCCCAACCGGCCCCACTGGGATTTTTTCTGCTGCCGATCTGAACATTCAAAAAATGTTTCTGAGCACGTCGCCAAACCTCTTCATCAATTCGAATTCCGACATGAGCTGCTTCCCGGAGGGCCAGGACGGCGAACTGAGCATTACTGTTGTCCCAGTTTCCGTTTTTGGTCCCGTAATCCCAACTTCCATTTTCGAGCTGCATAGATTCGAGCTGAGCAGAAAGCTCTGCGATTTTGCCCCGTCCGCGATCCGATGCCGCCAATGCCATGATGACCATAGCGATTTCGTATGTGGAGACAGGCCGCATTTGTGGGTGTTCAAGATGATCGAGTGCTTTCGCGACGGCGGGGTGATCCGATGGCAGCCCAGAATTCAACAGAGCCAAGGTCACCAGACCAGTCACTCCATTCGCGTGTGTCTCATAGAGCCCAGCCGGCCAGCTTCCATCATTATTTTGCTGGTCAATCAGATACCGTTGCCCCCGCTCGATCGCATTGAGGACTTGCTCTCGCAACTTATCATCATCTTGAGCAGCGTCCTGTGCAAAGCAATCTGAGCCAAGAACGGTGCATATCATGCAGCTCAACAATGTGATGAATGTCCATTTCATCTTGTGTACCACCACTGATCCAGAGGATGTGGTCCTCAGAGCATTTCCAATCATTGTCGTGCCCGAAAAGATCACTTTCATAACTTTGTAGACGACTTGCCACGAAGCAGAGCGTGAAGACCGATCTTGGACTTGCACGATGAATGACTCAATCGACTCTTCATTCAGGGACTGAGTTGTTTTTGAATTTGGGCTTCCAGTTCCGTAATGAGAGGGTCGAACTGTGCGATCTCAACCGCATTCTGGCCTTGTTCGTGTTTTCGAAAACCAAGCAAGTACGTGAAATTCTGCGGTCGCCAGCGATGAAAGAAAAGTTCATTTTTTCTGCGAATCAATTCTTTCAATTCTGGATTGTCCTTTTGAGAGACGGTCCCACCGAGTTGTTGGGTCAACACTTTTGCCGTTTCAGCATATCCGCTTCGTGACAGGTGCAAACCGTTCTCAGTCCAGAGCGTTCCCTCAGCTTTGTTACGTTGAGCATCGCGGAAATCGATAAACAATTCGCCAGATTCCGCAGAGATTTCCCGAACCTTCTCGGCATACAGGTTCAAGTTTTTATTCGCGGTCTCGACACGTTCGTTCACCCCTTCAGCTAATTTGGGGAACGAAGCAGCCTCCATGAGGATTGGCGACAGGTGAATCAGTCGTGCGTTGGTCTTGAGCAGATCCTTGCGAAGTTGCTGGTACTGCGCAACGAATTCGTCAACCCCCTCGGGTCCGCGAAAAGACTCAACGGTTCCATAGCCGATGACGATCACGGTTGGCTTGAGTTCTTGAATTAGTTCTTGAGTCCGCTTGTAACCGACAGCTGGAGGGTCAAACAGGCCACGGGATTCCGCCCAGACGGTGTCTCCGCTCCACCCCAGATTTCGGAAGATGATTTTCTTGCCGCTCGCAGCCTGCGAAAGTTGAGACTCCCATTCACTATATTCTTGCGCGCGTTCGACGAGAGTGTTGCCTAGAAAGATAACGCGGTCTCCATCCTTCAACTGAAAATCGCCAGCTGACGAAACCTCAGCAGTGATTGTGAAGAAAATGGACGTCAACGCAATAATAGAAAACCAACGCATCTGTTTTGCAATCCTGAAAAAACAAACTCGGAAAGGCAGGCTGTAAGAATATCGTATCCAGACAGATTGAACAAATCGATGCTGAGAATGCGTGCCGGAAACTGAAGATGCGGTGATCAGCAAATTCCAGAGAAGTTGGTTCGCGGTGAATCGCTGAGGGCTCAGTAACAGAACGGTGAAGCTGCATGCAACAGATGAGTCGACTCGCTATCGTATTATCCAGGCCGAGTCCGGAAACTTGTAGGGATGGTCATTCTTCTCACTGTTTGAGAAAACAAATTCAGGTTTCAGGATCGGTGCTCAAATGAAATTGAAGACAAGCTATCGATGACACGCTAAGGACAAGAATCATGGCATCAGGCAATTTATCGAGACGACATTTCCTTCAAACTGGCGCTGTCGCTGCAATGGCCTGTGCAGCTGGGACAAGCGTTTCAATGGGACAGGCGAAAACGTCTCCTCGCTTCAAGAAAGCGGTCAAGTATCACATGGTGACAGACAAGTCGCTGTCGATCGCTGAGAAGTTTTCGTTGCTTAAGGAGATTGGTTACGATGGCGTCGAAATTCGCACAGCCGACAAAGATTCCGCCAAGGTCAAAGAACTTCTTCAGGCACGCGACAAAACAGAACTGCCGATTCACGGGATCATCAACAGCAACAACCCGGATATTAAAACCGCAATTGATCTTTCTAAAACCTTAGGCGGAACCTCGGTTCTGGTGGTCGCCGGGCGTGTCTCGAAAGATGTCTCGTATGACGACAACTACAAAGAGTGGTCAAACAGAATCAAAGAAAACGCTCCTCACGCAGAGAAGCAGGGGATTCAACTGCTCGTTGAAAATGTCTGGAACAACTTTCTGTTAAGCCCGCTGGAAATGGCTCGGTTCATCGACGAAATTAACAGCCCCGCTGTCGGTGTTTACTTTGATGTCGGAAACGTTGTTCGTTTCGGTTTTCCAGAACAGTGGATTCGCATCCTTGGCAAACGGATCGGGAAGCTCGACATTAAAGAGTACAGCCGCAAGCTCCAAAAGGACGAGGGCCTTTGGAAAGGATTCAACGTCGAGATCGGCGATGGCGACTCAGACTATCCAGCGGTGGTCGATGCACTTGAAGAAATTGGATACTCCGGTTGGGCGACTGCCGAGGTCAAAGGAGGAGACAAAGCACGACTGACCGAGATTGCAGACCGCATGGATAAGGTCCTCGAATTGAAATAGACGAGGGTCATTGATTCGCACTTGAAGTCTGTAGGAATCCATCACATTTTTAAGATACCGATATGATTTCCAATCTCCTTCAATTCTTGATTGTCGCCTGCCTGTCAGTCGGCTGCCTGTTGATGACTCCAGCGAGCCTCTGCGCCGCCGAGCCAGACGACTTCTCTCACAAGATCGCTCCGATACTGAAGAAGCATTGTGTTGAATGTCATGGCGGGAAAGAAGCTAAAGGTGGCTTCTCAATCAACACTCGGGGACTATTTCTGGATAAAGGGTACGCGATTCCCAAAGATGTGAGCGGTTCGTACTTTCTGGATTTGATTCATTCAAACGATCCTGAAGTGCAAATGCCTCCGCCGAAGAAACCTCGTGTCTCACAAAAGGAAATCGAGCAACTCAAAAAGTGGGTCGAAGAGGGAATGGAGTGGGACGCCGGATTCACATTCGCTCCTGCAAATTACGAGCCCCCCCTCAAACCCTATTCAGTCGAACTGCCGCCAGCAGTCGACGGAAGAACTCATCCGATTGATCGAATACTGGATTCTTATCTGTCGAAGCGCGAACTTCCACAACCGAAGCCAATCGACGATGCCACATTTTGCCGCAGAGTCTCGCTCGACTTAGTCGGTCTTTTGCCGACCCCCGAAGAACTAGAAGCGTTTCTTCATGACGAAAGCCCGGACAAGCGAGAACGGTATATCCACAGCCTGCTCGAAAGAAACATTGATTACGCTGACCATTGGCTCAGCTTCTGGAACGATCTGCTCCGCAATGATTACACCGGGACCGGATTCATCACGGGTGGGCGTAAGCAAATCAGTGGGTGGCTGTACAGCGCACTTGTCAGTAACAAACCTTACGACCAGTTCGTCAAGGAATTGATCGCTCCTCCAACAAATGCCAGCCAGGGCTTTATCGACGGTATCAAATGGCGCGGTGAAGTCAGTGCCGGGCAGACTTTGGAAATTCAGTTTTCACAAAGTATCTCGCAATCGTTTCTCGGCATCAATATGAAATGTGCATCGTGCCACGACAGTTTCATTGACCGATGGACATTAAAAGAAGCCTATGGACTGGCAGCTATTTATTCCAATCGAGAACTAGCGATTCATCGCTGTGATAAACCGACCGGTGAGACGGCCAAGGCAGCCTGGGTCTTTCCTGAGCTCGGGCAAACTGATCCCTCAGTGACTCAACCAGAACGACTCAAGCAACTCTCCGAGTTGATGACACATCCGGAAAACGGTCGATTGACACGGACGATTGTCAATCGATTGTGGGCACAGATGATGGGTCGCGGAATCGTTCACCCACTCGACGCCATGCAAAGCGAACCATGGAATGCCGATCTGCTGGAGGTTCTGTCTAACTTCCTGATTGAGAACAATTACGATCTGAAACAAGTGCTCGCGCTCATTGCGACTTCACAAGCCTATCAGTCTCAAACGGAACTTTTGTCGCAGGAATCATTAGATGGTGAATATGTTTACCGTGGTCCCAGATCAAAACGGATGACAGCTGAACAGTTCCTCGACGGTATCTGGCAAATCACCGGGACTGCACCGACTTCGATTGATGCACCGATCTTGCGGTCAAATGTCACCGCTGAAGAAGTTGATCAAGTCTCGCTGCAAGGGAAATGGATTTGGCGAACAGCCCCGGCCGAGGAACCGAATCGGGTTCCTCCGGGGGGTGAAACGATCCTGCTCAGCAAGACTCTTGAATTGGACGAGGATGTTTCGCGCGGTGTCATCGCCGTGACCTGTGATAATGAGTTCACCCTGTTCATCAATAATCGCGAAGCCAGCAGAGGCAACAATTGGCAAAAAGTGGAGTCGATACCCGTTCATCACCTACTGAAAAAAGGGAAGAACGCAATCATTGCAATTGCCAAGAACACAGGAGCGACTCCGAACCCTGCGGGCTTTTACCTCGAAGGCCGCCTCGTGCTAGAGAACGGCAAACAGACCACCTTTGCGACAGATGAGTCCTGGAACTGGAACGACAAACTTCCAGCTTCTCGGGAGGGGCGACTCGGAAAAGTGACCGGAAAATGGAATCCAGTCCAAATCGTGCCAACGCTTGGTGCCTGGAGCGAAAAGACCACTCAACCAATTCGACAGAAACTCGCGCAGGGAGCGGATGAAAACCTGCCGATGATTCGTGCTTCGTTGATGAACAATGACTTCTTCATGAGCTCACTTGGTCGCCCGCTCCGCGAACAAATTGTCTCCTCTCGCCCCAACGAACTGACGACTCTCGAAGCAATCAACCTCACAAACGGTGAGACTCTCGCCTCGTTTCTCAAGCGTGGCGGAGAGCACCTCAGTCAAAAAAAGTGGGACAGCCCGCAAGAATTGGTCGATTTCCTAGTGCTTTCGGCGTTCACACGTCCACCAACAAGCGAAGAAAGCGAAGTGATGTTATCAGCGCTGAGCGAACCAATCACTCCTGAAAAAATTGAAGACCTGCTGTGGGTGATTGTCATGATGCCCGAATTTTTACTGATTCGATGAGCCGTTCGTCTATAATAGTATTTCCGCTCTTCGTGCTGATTCACACAGAATTCCCAAAGAGAGACGAAGCATCGAAGAGAGGAAGAAGTAAGCGGGTGACTGAAAGAAGTGAAGGTGTAGCGAAAACGTAAGGACTCTTCGATTGAAGAGGAGAATCACCGAGAGGTGATGCCAGTCCTGGTAAGTTTCTGCCAGGAACCATGTCACATGAGCGGCCATTGCGAACATCACGTATTCAAAGAGTAGAGTGCCATGTTTGAGTATGACTTGTCTGAAGTTCCTGAACAGATTGTTCGTCGCGATTTCCTGAAACAGCTCTCTGCTGCTGGATTGGCAGCAATGGCAGCGGGGGCTCCACGCGACCTGAGCGCAAATGATGAGCTCAAACATCCCGAAGCGACCGCTGACGCCTGCATACTGATCTGGATGGGTGGCGGAATGGCTGCCCCGGAAACATTCGATCCGAAGCGATATGCGCCGTTCGAAAAGGGGCTCCCCATCAAGGATGTGCTCAGTACGTTTCCCGCGATCGACACTTCGGTCGACAACATTAAAATTTGCCAAGGATTGGAGAACATCGCCGGCGTGATGGATCGCGCGACGCTCGTTCGTTCTGCGGTGCAAGCTGATCTGGGGAGCATCCTCCACTCACGGCATCAATATCATTGGCATACCGGATATGTCCCTCCACAAACGGTAGCCTGTCCTCATCTGGGATCCTGGATGGCAAAGGTGCTGGGTCCGGTCAATCCGGTGATGCCTGCATTCGTAAATATCGGTCAACGTTTGGAGGGTGTCGGAGAGAAGGAAGAGCTCAAGGCGTTTACCACTGCGGGCTTCTTCGGTTCGGAATACGGACCAATGAACCTTCCGTATCCTGAGCAAGCTGCCGCTTCGGTTCAGCCGCCAAAAGGAATGAACGCCCAGCGATTCGCCAGTCGCAACCGGTTGTTTAAGAAGTTACTCAAAGAAAGCCCACGATCTGAGTACGTCAGCGATTATCAACAGGAATCGATGTTGAATGCTCTCGACAGCGCGTACCATTTACTCAGTTCAAAAGATCGGAACGCCTTCGACATCAGTCAGGAACCGCAAGAGAGTTACCAAAGATACGACACAGGCCGATTCGGACGTGGTTGCTTGCTGGCACGTCGACTTGTAGAAGCAGGTACTCGCTTCGTCGAAGTGACCACGGAGTACGTTCCATTCTTGCATTGGGATACACACAACAGCGGACATGAAACGGTCGATCGATTACACAAAGAGATCGACCGCCCCGTCGCTCAACTCATCCTCGACTTAGAAGCGAGCGGACTCCTTGATCGGACCCTGGTGATTATCGCTTCTGAGTTCAGCCGAGACGCTCTTATTGAAGGCAAGCCCGGCTCAACTGCCAATGACCAAGCAACATTCAAAGTCGATACAATTTCCGAGATGAAGCACTACGGATTGCATCGCCACTTCACGGGCGGAACCAGTGTGGTGATGTTTGGAGGAGGAATGAAAAAAGGATTCCTCTACGGAAAAACGGCTGATGAACGACCGCTGATTGCCATCGAGAACCCTGTTTCAATCATGGACCTGCATGCGACAATCATGACCGCGATGGGGATCAGTCCAAGAACCGGTTTCGACATCGAAGGCCGTCCATTTTATGTCACCCAAGATGGAAATGGGCAAGCAGTCAATGACTTATTCGCTTGATGGGAACTGCACCCATTGAAGTTTTCGCTGTGAAGTTTTGGGAGCTTTGAGATTCTCTTCGAATCGATTGAGGAAGCGTTCTAACTCATCCTGATCAATCGGTTTCGAGACAAACCCATCCATCCCTGCTTTGAAGCAACGCTCGCGGAACTCTTCGAGGACATGGGCTGTCATGGCGAATACGGGAGTTTTGGTGACGTTTGATTGCTCTTCAAATTCCCGAATTTTATGGGTGGTCGTGACACCATCCATTCCCGGCATTTCGATATCCATAAAGATCGCATCGAAAAAGATCCCGGTTTGGCACAATTCCAAAGCCGCTTGACCACTCTCAACCGTGGTCACCTGGTGACCGAGCGAACGAATCATCTCCCCTGCAACCATCAAGTTGATTTCACTATCATCGACAATGAGCAGTTTCAGAGTCCCTTCTGGTATTTCCGGAGCGACGAAATTTTCCTGCTCGCTGTCGCTTTCCTCTTTAGTATTCAGCGAGTGAATCTCGGAGTCAAACTCTTCAATCGTGAATGGTTTGATGAGTTGCGAGCAAGTCTTTACGCAGAGTTGTATCGATGGTTCACTTTCCATTCCCGAGGGGATCAGTGTGATGATCGGAAGCAGGTCTGCTGCAGTTCCTAGAAGTTGATCTTCGTAGAACCCGAAGCAATCGATGTCAACAATCAGAGCTTCGTACTCACATGCATCCTGACTCGGGACCAGTTCCTGAAGACTCTCAAGGCTGTCCACACGAACAATCTTATGGCCAAGAGCCTCCACAATTCTTACTAAATGATCGAAGTACAAATCGTCGGAAGAGTAAAGTAAAAGCGACTTTGAATCTTGCTGACGTTCAGATGGCGTTTGTGCCGGTGTAAGCTCCAGTGCAAACCGAAAGACTGATCCTTCTTCAAGCTTGCTTTCAACATGAATGTCTCCCCCCATGAGGGTGACCAGTTGGCGAGAGATCGCCAGCCCCAGGCCGGTACCGCCAAACCGTCGCGTCACCGAGGCATCGCCTTGATCAAACGACTCGAACACCTGGTTGATCGCATCGGGGTGAATTCCCACTCCAGAATCTTGAACTGAAAACTCAATACCCTGGTCGTACCGAGAATCGGTTGACCTTTCAACGTAGAGCGTGACGTGTCCTTCTTCAGTGAACTTGATCGCGTTTCCAAGCAAGTTCAGCAGGATCTGGCGAATACGATTCGGATCGCCGTAAACACTGGCTGGAACATCAGGAGAAATCAGACAACGGAACTTGAGGCCCTTTTCGTACGCTTTCACACAGAGCAAACGACACGCATCGACAACGCAACTGTGCAGGTTGAATTCGATCCGCTCAATGTCCAGCTTGCCTGCTTCAATTTTTGAAAAGTCCAATACGTCGTTGAGAATCGTCAATAAAGTTTTCGCGGATTGCGAAACGGTTTTCAGGTAACTCGTTTGCTGGTTGTCTAACCGTGTTGCCAATGCAAGTTGAGACATCCCGATAATTCCATTCATCGGCGTGCGAATTTCGTGACTCATCATTGCCAGGAACCGCCCTTTGGCTTCGTTCGCATCTCTGGCTTCTCGAATGGAATCCACAAGTCGAGACTGAGTTCTTCGCAATGCTTTCGCAACCGTTTCCAGTTCACGATTGGAACGGACGAGTTGCGAAGCACGATCTTCAAGTTCTTCCGTTCGGGCTGCGACACGAGTTTCAAGTGTTTCATTGAGGGCCTGGAGTTCCGCGAAGCCTTCTGCATTCTCAAGAGCAGCACCAACGAGCGTGGCAATAAACTCTGCAATTTGACGATCAGTAATCGAGAACGACCGCGAGAGATCGGAATGCTCAATTTTCAAATGAGCAATGATCTCTCCTCGAATCACCACTTTTGTCAACATTGTTGAAGGTGGCTCAGATTCCTCCAGGTCAGCGAGATTAAAGACGTTCGAACGACGCAGCGAGTTCCCAGAATAAAGATGAGCGTCTCTCTTCCAAAGCAGTTTCGCAATCGGAGCACGAACAAGCTTACGTGCAGCGACTTCACCTTCCCGAACGATCTCTTCGTTTGCTCTGGCAGACATAATCTTTCGACCAGTCTGCATGAGAGTCTCAAATCGATCTGCGAGAGAAAGAGTTTCTCGATCGTCATCGTTTTGGATCAAGAAATTGACCGATTCGATCTGGAACTCGGCCTCTTGAAATTGGTCAAGCTCCGCTTTCGTGAACTTCCGGCCAAGTTCTTCTCCCAGCTTTCGCTGGACTTGTCGGGTCAGCGCCAACTCATAAGCGGCTTTATGTTTTCTTGCGAATTTCAGGCTTTTTTGCAACTCATTATTTGCCTTCGCGTTTCGACCCTGCATGGCCGAGATCAATGCCAGTTCCCGGTAGAGTTGCGGTAGTTCGTTTTTGAAACGAACCGCAGTCAGAATGGCCTGATTCGCTGTCTTGCGAGCTTTTTTGAGAGACATCTTTCGCGACGTAAGCAAGAACGATTTGTCCTGCTGTGCGCGTTGCCTCCACGCAGCGACCAGCCAGGTATAAATCGGACAGGTGTAAGGATTTTTGACACCGGCTGCTTCCACATGGTTGCGGGCTCGATTGAGCACTGCGATCGCCCGCTCAGATTCATTTTGATCGAGGAGAGAAATTGCGTGCGTGAGCAGAACTTGAGCCGTTCCCTGTGCGTCTTCGCGTTCCCGACGAAGTTCTTTTTCGAGCATCTCCGCAGGGAGTTTACCGTTCATGGCACGAATCCAGACATCCAGGATGATCCCTGAAGCCTGCTCATCGCCAAGAGTCATTCCAGATTCATAGTTTCGACGACACTCTTCGATCGCTCCAGCGAAATCCCCCAGCCGATACAAAGCTGCAGCGACCTGATAACGCGCGATATGGACCTGCCAGAAGTCTCCTGTTCTTTCGAGAATCTTTATTGCTCTCCGGCAATAGTCGATGCAATCTTCATATCGACAGTTTGCATAGTGAGCGATTCCGTGGAAGTGCAACGACTGTCCCTTTCCCCACTCATCATTGAGTTCATCTCGGATCTCAAAAGAACGGGTGACATACTTGTACGCCCGGGGGAAGTATGGAATGAGGACCATCCCCGGTGCGTGGTCGGAATATGCTTGCGCCAGTTCAAGAGTCGGGAAGTACTTTTCCCCCTCGTTCATACCACGTAAGTTGGCCCACAACGTCATCGGCTTAGAACGACAGTACCAACTCGCATGTGAGTACCCACTCAACAGCTTGAGAACCAGACGTTCTCTCTCTGTCGGTTCTCGACGCATTCTGGAGAGAAAGAGTGTTGGGAAAACCGTATGTGCAACCTGACGACAACTTTCATATGCCAAGTGAGCGAACAGAGAGAATCGTGTCTGTGGAATTTTTTGTGAAACGATCTCTAAGGCATCGCGAAAGTGTTGAATCGCCGTATTCATGTCTCCGCGTTTAATGCACAGCTCCCCCTGCTTCCCACATATTTCAGCACTCTCCAGATCACACTTCACATGATCTCTTGCATGTGCGAATGCAATGCGAGCCTCTTCGTATTTTCCCTGAAGCATTTGGACGTCGCCAAGACCTTCATGGATATCAAAGAGATTCGGACCACCTGTTGTCGGGGTTGCCTTTAACGCAATTCGAAACTGTTGCTCAGCGAGTTCGAGCGCATGTTGATTCCTGGCTCGTTTCGCAGCTAATAAAGCGTAATAGTAAGCTAGCTCATTTGCTCCTGCTGACGAATAGTGGTAAGCAAGGGCTGCTATCTGATCAGGGTATTTTTTTTCGATGAACCTGGCAGTCAGAAGATGCAGCTTCTTTCGTACAGACCGATTCATGCGCGACAGGAGTTCTTCCCGAATTTTATCGTGCAGGAAAACACAAACTTCACTGGTATGGCGTTTCCACAGAAGTTGACGATTTTTGGCATTCTGAATCGCGTGAAGAATCTCTGACGGAGAAAGCTCCGAAACCTGGTTGGCAAGCTCAACATCGAACTCACGCCCCAAAATCGCCCCCACCTCAAGATACTTGCGTGTTGCAGGTGAGAGTAGCGCGAGACGCTGCGCCAAGACTTCGCCAGCCTCGGCAGATGAGCACAAATTCCTAAAGCGAGCTTTGTCGATTTTCCAACCTGACTGCGCGGGGTAGATCCCGCCTGATTCGACTAAGCCATAAAGAAGAGAAGTCACCATAAACGGACTTCCAGCCGCAAGCTCTCGAACGACCTCAAGGACTCGCTGTGGAACTCGCCCTGCCATGGAAAGAACGACTTGATCAACATCACCCTCCGATAAAGGACTCAAATGAATCCGTTGAATGAGGGACGTACTTTTTAGAGGATGATAATTTGAGACCTCTTCTGTCCGGTAGGAAATGAGCAACATGACATGACGGTCACCGGGACTTTTTTCACTCTGTTGCAGACGCCAAAACTTCAATAAACGGCTGACGAAGTCGGCATCCCACTGACAATCATCCAGGATTACCAGGGCAGGGGTTTCGGCATCACCGAGCAGACTGAAAAGCTGGCAGATGGCCAAAAGCGTTCCCGCTTCACCATTCACAGGGGGCTTGGCGACTTGACCTTGAGTCTCAAAAAGTTGAGCCAGTTTTGGCAGCGCTCTGACGAGTGTTTCTTCAATATCAAGACATTCAGACCGCAGCCGCTCTCCAAACTCCGGGTCGGCGTCATTCTTCGACACAATCTGACTGGCAATCTGATTCAGAATTTTGAATGACGTCCGAATGTCGATCGAAGCTGTTCCGTGGTAGACATCAATCCCTTTGGCGTGAGCTCGGCTGGACAACTCTGAAATCAACCGCGATTTCCCGTACCCGGACTCTCCTTCGAGAATAATGTCCTGAGCCTCACCAGGAATCGTAAGATCAACGGCATGCTCCAGTTGATCAAGTTCAGTTCTCCGCGAGACAAAAGCTGGCGCAGCCAGTGAATTCCGGACATCACTGGCCCCAATAGCATTCGATGGTTCTCGCCCCGACGTCGTCAGAGACTCATACAATGCGTTCACGTCATCGAGGACAGCGTCGATTGAGTGGTAGCGATCAGCACTTCGCCGCTGTAGGCAGCGTGTGAGAATCTGATCAAAGTGGCTGCAAACTGTGACTCCAAGTTTCCGAACTGATGGCGAATTCTGCGTAGACTGCGAGTAGAGAAATTCGTTGAGTGTTTCACCGAGGAATGGAGTTCGCTGTGTGAGTGCTTCAAAGACAATACAGGCAACCGAGTAAAGATCTGAAGTGACGCCAATCTTGTCACTGACAATTCCCGTCTGCTCGGGAGACATGTAAAAGACATTTCGGAAATCGAGCTCGCTGAGTTTTCCGGCAGACTCCTCAACGAATGGCCCCCCAGTCCAGAAAATTCTCCAGGTCCAATCGGGTTTCGACCGTCTCGCCTGGACGTGCGAAGGCGTTAAGGAACGGTGCAGAACCCCAGCCTGGTGCAGTTTTTGAATCTCGTTGAGTAAGGCCTGAAAGAGTCGCAATGCTTCTAATTCGGTCAACGGTCGCTCAGCGATCAGGTCGGGGAGCAGATCCCCATTGGTCGCTGGTGAGAAGAACCACGTTGCAAAGTCACGTGTGGTTGCAGCGACAACATTCCGATAATTTTTAGCACGCAACTGTTCGACGTCACTGACAAATTTCTTCCGAACGTCCTCTTTCAGCTCTCCGTGGTTGAAGGCAAAAACAAGCTCTTCATTCTCTAAATCTGAAGCCAGCCAACACTCAAACCCAAGACGACAATCAACCCGAGTCATGAGCTGAAATCGTTCCATCAGCAGCACGCCTTCATCGACTCCCTGTTCGTGAACCGAAGCGGTGTCCACGTCAGAGTTGAGTTCAGATTGGGAAGGTGTTGAAGCCATGAAGTAGTAAGCACTCGGAAGTAAAGGGAAAGACTGTTTAACCACAAATCAAAAGCACCGGTATCAATCTATATCTTTACTTCATGACTCACCTGCGTGAGGCATTCTTTCCCTTGTCCCCCCAAATTACCTGAAAGGAGTAAATTCACTGTTGTAGAAAATGAACAACACGGAACAATCGTTTCAATCAATTTGCTCAGAATGTTCAAAATAATCTTGTGAATGGTCCAGCGTACTGCCACTATTCTTTTCAGCGGGTAAGAAATCATGGTCGGGCTTAATCCATAAAGGGAAAAAATGTCCACTGTAGATTCAAATATCCCATTTGATGTCGAGTCCTTCTTTAATGTCGAAGTTGCGAATTTTAAGGAAACTCTGGGTCGTATCGAAAAGGAGATCGAGCAAAACCCAGATCAGGAAACCGAAGACCGTTGCGTTGAAGAGTTCACGACCGCTTTCCATCAGTCACGCGAAGAGTGCCGAGCTGCTGAAGAATTGCTGAAGAACGATACTCGCAAACTCGCTGAGATTCAAAAACGCTTTCGCGATGAACTCGCCCCCTGGTTTGATCAAAGCTGGTTCTTTGATCGTGCAAAGAAAAAACCCCGAGGTTACCCAGGTGACTATGTCATGCTAACGGCTCTCTACAACGAAGAGCCGAAGTCGACTGGGCTCGGACTGGTCATGGACCGTTACTTTCTTAAAGCAGACCTTGCCCGTGCTGTACGAACTCGTTTAGCTGACGTGAAAGCGTTTGTCTTAGATGAAATCCAGAAGCGGGATAAACCTGTTTCGATTTTGAATGTCGCATCCGGTCCAGGACGTGAGTACACATGCGGATTTGATCATCTCGAAAATCCGGTTTCTGTCACCTGCCTGGACAGCGATGAAGCTGCTCTCGGATTCTTAAAAGATGAAGTCGAGCAAGCCGCTGCAAAAAATCTGACTGTCACACCCGTCTGCTATAACGCCTTAAAGACGACTAGCGGCGAGAAAAACATCCAGAACTTTGGCGCCTCGGATATCGTTTACAGCGTCGGACTGTGTGACTATATCCCCGATCGCTACATGATTCGCATCTTGGAAGGCTGGCGGCAGTCAGTGATCGAGGGTGGCGTAGTCTATGTTGCCTTCAAAGATTGTCGTGAGTATGTCGCTTCTGAGTATCAATGGCATGCTGACTGGCACTTCTACCTCAGAACGGAAGAAGACTGTCGAGCCCTTTTCGAGCAAGCTGGCTACGACATGGAGACAATGGAAATGTCCCGCGACTCTACCGGCATCATCATGAATTTTGTGAGCCGAATCACAACCGCCGAAGGTGTCCAATTCGACGAGAACCAAGAGTTGAAAGGTCCACACTTCTCAACCGTTCGCGAAACAGAAGCGTCACAAAGAGACTCACTGACCTCAGAGAATTAAGAAACCTCTTCATCTCATGTTGAAGACTTGAGTTTCGAACGTTTTTCTCAGAACTTGATAGCCCCAATTCTGAAAAGCGTATCAACTCTGACATCCTCAGATTTGCGCGACGTTCAATCGATTTTGAGCCCTAACAGCCTCGCCGAGCTTTGCTTGTCGAGGTTGTTTTCATGCGCGAACGTCACAAAGACAATCTGCGCCAGTTTTATTTTCAAACGTGTGTCGTAAGCCTGAACATACGAACCGCTATTCAATTGCGAACCACAATGGCCAGAAAGATTTCACTTTTCTCAGAGATCTTGCGGCCTTAAAAAGGCCGGTTGATTTTCCGAACCTGTCGTCACCTTGTACTGAAAAAAGGGCTGAGTGCGCATAAAAAAACCTGACAGACACCAATATTTTGGTACCTGTCAGGTTTCAATGTGAGAGCGCAGAGACTCGAACTCTGGACCTACGGATTAAAAGTCCGTTGCTCTACCAACTGAGCTACGCTCCCAAGTCCTTTACTGGGAATGACTTGCGACAGCGAACTGAATTCGCGAGTGTGGCAGGTCGTTTACCAGTCTTTCCTGAAATTTCTTTCGGAAAAGCGAACGAGGCGAAGTCTAGTGAACACCGCAGGCGACTGCAATCAGGGAAACCGTATCGTGTCAAAAAGATGTCAAATTCTTCGAATGATCGAAAAAACTGTTATACGCCGAAAAATTCGCCTCTCTTTACACTGACAGAAATGAAGTCACCGAGGAAGATTTTCCAGGGCTACTTTTGATAGATCGGTAAATAATGATATTTCACCGACAGACTGAGTACCGCCATCGAGGTTGCATAAACACGTCCGTGACTTTTCTCCGATCCGTTCTCCGCCAGCCATGAGCCATCTTTCGCCTGCTGCCCGAGAAGCATCTCCTGCACTAGCTTTTGAGCCTTGATTGCGTGTTCGCCTCCTCGCTGATACATCCCTTGTGAGTAGTAGTAAGTCCCGTAGGAACAGAAGCGTTCTTTCCATTTTGGTGGATTCTCCAACAACCAATCGGAGGCCCCGGTAACTAATGGAGATTCATACTCCCCGCAAACCTGCATCGCCAGCAGTCCGGCAGCTGTCATCGTAAAAGTCGGGCGACTTTGTCCAGGAGTGTAAGTGAACCCACTCGCCTCCTTATCGGGAAATCCATTTCGGTCAAGCCGTGAAGCGTAGGATCGCTTCAAGTATTCAACAGCCTCATCAATCGCACTCGCCGGAACCGCAAGACCATCATTCTTCGCTGATCGCAACGCCATCAACTGCCAGACGGAAACAGATAAATCAGAATCCCGGGAATTCGGATTGTATCTCCAGCCACCCCTGTGCTGGGTCGGTTTCTGTTCTTTTTGAGAGCTGAGAATCACATCGATCGCTTTTTGACAGCGTTGGTGGATCAGTTGGTCCTGCTCCTCGGTTGCTCCCATTCCCAGCATTTCTGTGAGCATGAGAGTAATAATCCCATGTCCGTACATTCGCGAACCATCTTTGGTCCCGAAGTATCCTTTGTCATCAACACGATCATCGCGAAGAATGTAAGCCAATGCTTTCTGCATCGCTTGCCCTCGCGAATCTTTATCAGCGGGTTGAACTCCGACGCTCGCCATCGACATGATCGACAGCGCTGTCATCGTGCTATCGTATCGCTGATCGAGAATCGCTCCATCTTCACGCTGTTGAGAAATTAGATACGCAATCGCTTTTTCGACCCCGATATCAATTTCATCAGTTTCAAACGCGGAGGCTTTCTGGTCTACGGAATTTGCGTCGACCTGTGCGACGAGTTGTCCAGATGACAGGACTAAACTGATACTGACGATAGAACAAACGACCGCAGACTGCGAAAAAGCGATCCCGGTTGGGAATCTCTGATACCTCATTTTTTCTTCCTCGCCCGTTCAGCCAAGACTCGAAAATAGGCTTCAACACTTTTTCGGTATTCCTCAGAGACGACTTCAGATTGACCTTTCGCCAAATCATCCGCTGACTGACTCCGAAGCATCCCCCATTTTTTATCTTCAGTCCGATTAATTGCCTGAACGCTAAAGTCTGTCATCACCCCCGTCTCGGAAGGAACATCTGCTGACTCTGTTATGGAATCAGAGGAGGCCAACTGAGACTGTTGCTGTGATTGCGTACGAGATTTGGCAAGCTGAGCCTGTTGTGTTCGTGCAGCTTGCGAGATCGAATCGAGAGTCTGCGCGACCTGCGGATTCGCTCCGTCGGCCGATTCACTTGAACTCGCATTTGCGAGCTGTCGATCCAGTTCATCGAGCGTTTGAGCAAGTCGCTGTGATTCAGCCTGTTGCTGTGCTGTCGGTTTCGACTGTGGAGTTCCCGAACCCGGAGAGGTCGCTGACTGTTGGTCGGCTTGTCCACCTTGTTGATCCTCTGCATTTGCCTGGGCGTTCTCATCGGCGGCGAGGATTGGTTCGAGAGCTTTCGAAAGTTGCTCAGCTTGATCTAAAAGTGACTTTTCGGTTTTGGCTACAGCTTGTTGAGCCTGCAGGGCCATGTCATTCTGCCCCTGTTGTTTGTTCGCCTCAGCAGGATTAGTGGCCTCGGCAGCCTCGCGAGACTCTGCTTCACTTTGAGCTTGGCCGAGTCGCTGCTGTGCCTCTGTTGACTCCTTTGTGGCAACCTGTTGTATCGATTCTGCAAGCGACTGGAGAGGCTCAACGGCATTCAAATTCTTCAGCCTGCGTTCATGTCGCGCCGCTCGGGAGACGTCTTCTGCGACCTTGTTGATATCTTTAGTCAATTCCTGTTGCTGCTGTTCGGACGACGCAAGCTGTCTTTGAGTCGGTGCAAGTTCATCTTGAAATTCTGACGCTTTGGCAAGCTCTTCGCTCTGCTGATTCAATTTCTCAGCGACCTGAAGGGCTTCTTCAGTATAGAGGTCAGCAAGTTGAGTCGCCGGATTTTGGGCGTTCAGTGGAGGAAGCTTCCTGCTGTTGATTTCGTCAGAGGCTTTTCTTAGCTCTTGAGCAACCTCGACAGCTTGAGTCTGTGCCTGTTTCGCAGCGTCCAGTTTTTTTTGCTCAGCCAGCTTCCGTGCTTCTTCCTGTTTGACCTTATTCTTCAACCCCGAATCGTCAGGTTTTCTAGCGAGATTTTTCTCAGCTTGTTGAACTTTCTTCTCGGCGCTATTCACCTGATTCTGTGCGTTCTTCACAGTTTGATCGGCCCGGCGTTTTGCATCGTCAGCCCGTTTCGCGAGATCTTGTGCGGTCCGCTTTTGTTGATCATGAAAACGCTGACGACGCTGTTCGGAGTCTTTCTTTTGAGCCTCGCGCGATTTGTCATCAGCGTGAATCTGCTCATCCTTCTTCGCAGCGGTCTCTTGTTTCGCTTGCTTCAGAGACTTTGTAGCATCTTGCAGGGCGGATTTTGCTTCTTGTGCGGTCTGTTGCAAATCTTCCAGAAGCTGATCATCTCTGGCACTGTTCGCGATCGTCGCAATCTCGTTCAGTTTCTGCTGAGTCTCTGCCAGTTTCTTCTGAGCTTCAGTAGATTTCCCTTGTGCTGCCGATTGATTTGCCTGCGCCAGCAACTGCCTGGAAAGTTGGGATGCTTCCGAGCCAACTTGACGGAGTCCCGCTGCAAGCTCTTTCTTTTTCGCCTGAAACTGAGAATCGGAGCGTTCATTCGCCTTCTGGATATTTTCATCATCCCGGGCTGCAAACTCTAAAGCACTTTGAGCTTCATTGAGCGTTTTTTCTGTGATTTCCGAGAGAGCCTGCTGCATTGCAGGGTTCTGCTGCAACTCTTTTTCGAGTTCTGCAAGTAATGCTTCTGGAGATTGCTGAGCCATTTCTCCAAGCTGCTGTGCGTTCTGGTATTGCTGATCCATTTGCCCGGCAATTCCCATCTCACGCTCTGCTTGACGAAGCTGCTCGCGTGAGTCGGCGATGTCGAGACCTTCTTCAAGTTTCCCAAAATGTTTGGCGACCAAGTCTAAAGCTTGTGCAGTTTTCTCCTGTTCCTCGGTCGCTCGTGCGAGATCGCTCGCCTGCTTCTCGCCTGTTTTCGCAGCCTGTGCCTGCTCAAGTGCGCGGTTCATTTTTCTCGCAGGTTCTTGAATCATCGCGATACTGTCGTCGGCATCTCGAGCACGCTCGCGTTGTTGCTCATCCAGAAGATCTTGCGAGTTCGCATCTTCAATGAGGGCTTGTGATAAATCATCCAATTGCTGGTTGATCGATTCTTGTAATTGCTGAATCTCGGCCAGTTGCGGCGTCTGCTCCGACGTCTCGTTCTTCTCGGCAGATTCAGCTGCCTGAGTTGTTTTTTCTTCCAGATTACGAAGCTGCTGTGCTGATTGCTCTGCCATTTGTGGAATTGTCGGCGTGTAGTTTGCAATCACTGCTCGTGCCTGAGCCATGATCGGTTCAAGCTCAACGACAAGAAAATCAATCTCTCGTTGAAGCTCTCCAAGTTCGTGGTTGGCTCCCACAATCTTCTCACGATTCCAGCGGCGTTCCCCGATCTTTCTTGCAGCATCACGGACAGACGCCGACCAACGCATTTGATCGAATCTGGTCGTAATTTCAGTCGGGACTTTCGCTTCTCGTAATCGTCGGCTGGCGATGTCAAATTGCCCGAAGAGAACATCCCATTGCCGGGGATGATCAAAGTAAGCCTGCGATCGATCCGTTTCCCAACGTTCCCGGTTGTGTAACTGAGTCACCGATTTCTGAACGAGGATCAGTTGATGTCCTGCCTCCAGGATTCGGTAGGCTGGAAAAATTTCAGCCAGATGAGCTGGAACTTCAGAGTCGGTCAACTGCCCCTGCTGAGAGATATTGAAGAGCGATGTCACCGCACGATGAGTAAGACTTGAATCAGCTGCATATTGCGAATCGGCATCGATCCGAGACTGGGTCAGATCGCGACGGTCGCGCAACTGGTCCAGACTATGCCGTAGCTTCAGATTTATCTCTGCTTCATAGCGTTGCGACTGGCGCAGGAATTCGTTGCTCTTGTTAGAGTCAGCTGAGTTTTGACTCTGCTGAAGGAGTTGGGCCTGCTGCCGCAACGCGTTCGCAAGTTGCTCGATCGGAGAATAAAGATGCCCCGACCTGCTATCGAGATCTCGACGAGCACTCCCCAACCTCGACGGAAGCCCTCCGTCGAGCTGATCGATTCGCTGCCTCGACGCCAGTTGATTGAGCAAGTCTTGAGAAGTTTTTTTGAGTTGTTCGAGCTTGTCTTCAGATTCAAGAGCATCTTCAAGTTTGTGACGCTGTCCCTCAGACCAGTTCAACTGACTCAACAACCGGGAATCAAGAGATTCCGAAATTCGCCCGCGATGTTTTCGAATGAGTCGCTCCAGCTGTTCCAATTGATGGAGAACAATTGTTTCCTGTCGAGTAAGTCGTTCCCAGGATTGTGTTGCCCCCTGAACGACAACTTCCTGCTGATGCAGCAAAGCTTCCATGTCCATTGCAATGGCAACAAGCAAGTTATGCGAAGCCATATTCTGGTAATGACTCGCGACGACTTTGGCATCATCAGTAACCCGTTCATAGGTTCGTTTCAATTCGTCGAAGTCCCGCTTTAACAATTTGTCGTCATCCGTACTTTCAATTGCACGCAACAGGTAAGTGGGAGAGCTTGAATACTCGCGATAGATCCTCGAAAGGAGACTCCCACTCAATTCGAGGTCATAGGCGTCCGCTCCAATGGGCATCGACTTTTCAACAGTCAAAACTTCTTCAAGAACTTTCCCAGCTGCGTCTCGCTGCTTTGCCGAGAGATCAAGAAGCAAAGTTCGATCCAGAAGAGCTTGCTGCTCCTCCTGTTCGGGCTGTCTTAATCGTTCAATCGCTTCCAGTGCGGAGACTTTTTGCTCAGCGACCAGGGCTGCAAAATCAGCGAGCGAATCGTACAACTCAATCTTCGTCTCCATGAATTCATGACGTTTTGGGTCAAAATCTTGCCCTGCGACAACAATGCGCAGCGGAATCGATTCTCCGAAATTCCCTTTGAGATCCGTGGCAACCAGTTTGGTAAGAATCTGATCGCCGGTCTTGAGCTGATGTTGCAAAAGGTCCCATTGCCACTCAGATGTAACGAGACGCGTCGATGCCCCCTGTTCGGTTTGCATTTCCAGCGGAATGGATTCCCAATCCTGCCCATTTACCGAGATCTGCTGCTCAAGGCCAACTAACGGTAAGTCATCTGCGGCAATCCCCTTGAGAGCGAGAATGTCGTTGGGAGGCAACAAGAGAGTTGTTTCCTGCTGCTCGACAAATCCGACTTTGGGAATCAAATCTGGAATCGGACGGATTTCATATTTCGGACTAAAAACGTTGTCGAAACCGGTTTCTTTCGAAACGAGATTCACTTTGTAAATAGCTGCTTCATCGACTGGAACCGTGGCAGCCCACTGAAGGTTTTCCCCTTGAGCTGAGGACTCCTTCGATTCGACTGGCGACAACGGAATGACCTTCACTTCGTCCGACCCAGAAAGATCGAGCCGCAGTTCCGCTTTTGAAACAGGTTGATCAACTTCGATGATTAGCTCGACCTGCGTCCCTTCCAACACCTGCAAGTCGCCATGAGCTTCATGGCTGGTCTCCCGAGGTAATTGCGAATAATCTGGGTATTGAAACGTTTTATGAAACACGTTGACGCGCGGTCTCGGGCGGGATTCAATTCGATACTTTTGACTGACGGCATCACCTGCGAAAATTCGATATTCAACTGATTCGTCAGTGACATGGAGATTCGCAGCGAACTGCTCACCTGAGGTCCCGCGCATCGGTTGGCGAACAGTTCCCTGGCTGGGAGTAATCGTCTCCAGAGTGACTTCATTGACACTGCCACCAGTCACTTCAACAACGATCGCAACCGTTTCATCTTCCGCCAGAAGCAGCGAATGAGGAGTCGGTTCGAGAATATTCACATGGATTCGAGAGACACGTGCAATGTTCGCCCCCGGAAGGGCTGCGCGAGTGACCAACTGGCGAAGCCGCATGTCACCGTTCAGCAGGAGTGTCGCCGCAACAGCAACCAGCACCAACGCAGCGAACAGCCATTTCGCGACCAGTTTGACAGGCAACATTTGTGGGACTCGGATCTGTCCCATTTGCCTGGCTACGTTTCCCTGAAGCAATCCACGAAACATGGGCGAATCGTGGAGCCCAGTTGGATCGTCCGTTGCCAGTTCTACTGCTGAGAGTAGATTTTCCCGGAGTTGTGGGTCCGTTTGCTCCATTTGCGTGGCGATTTCTTCACGCGCGGGGATATGCATCATTCGGCGAAGAGAGGTTATCCAGACAGCGAGGAAAGAGAACAGATAAACGGAAATCCCCAATCCCCAGCGAGTTGAATCACTCAACAACCAGTACCAGTCGATGAACGCAACGACCGTCACACAGGCGAGAAAAGAAACGATCCCAACGCTGAGGCCGCGCGAGAAGATGAGCCAGAATCGGCGACGTCGAAACTGATCCAGTTTCCGGGAAACAATCGGATCGAGACCAACACTCATGGGAAAATTCCAGATACGCGTTCGGCGGGAATCACAGTTGTCCGACTATAACATTTTTTACTGGAACATGTTCAATGCTCATCGTGCCCGTGAAGTACACTCTCTCGTGAAGTTCAGTGTTTCGAGAATTTCAGCGTTCCTCGACAATACCATTTCTTCACGGGACCAGAAAACACAACTCAGTCCTCAAACAGTCATCACAATAAACCAGCACGTTTTCGCAAGCCCCATTCTATCGTGAGTAACAGGATCATTGCAGCAAACCACCAGTAACTTTGCCAGATCAATGTTTCGGATTCGAGTATTCGCCCATGACTGAATGGACGGAGCAATTCCGGTAGACGCCTAACGTCTTCTTCGCGGAGCATCACCCCAGCGGAAGCTGCCGACATTTGGGAGAGCAACTCTTCGTTCGCATTCGTGGCTGTCATCTCGCCTGATTCGAGCCCTTCCACGATCAGCTCGCTTCGAGCTTTGAGTGCGGAATCACTCATCCCCGATGCCCGAATCGAAACACTGTATTCGCCAGTTGAAAGTGATTGCGAGCGACCACGATAGATTCCTGGAATGTCCGGATCAGCCTCGAGTGCTACGGTGGCTTCGATTTTTCCATTCTTCCAGAACAGGGCATCCGCCGTCGACCCGACAGCAGGCTTTCCATCGACTCCACGAAGACGGATGCGGACATCAACGCTCTCACCGAAGTCGTAGCTGACCGGTCCAGTATCGATAGAAACAAACTCGTCACTGACAGCATACGGACGCGGCATCACGTAGGTCGCCAGTTGATTCCAGATGCGCTGATGCCAAAGATCCGCAGACTTGTATCTCCAGCGCCAGGTTTCATCAAAAGCGAAATACAAAACTCGCCCCGCCCCATAGTTGCGAGTCACAATCGCTGCTTCTGTATCTGTACCGACTTTCGCCTCGACGAGCACTTCCGCACCTGGAAGAGCAGTGACAGGAACCAAAGTGTGAGGCGGCGGAAGTTCTGTCCAGAACTTTCGGTTCTGGAAATCATCAGCCGCAAGCCTGAGTGAACTTTCCGCTGCACCACGTTCAGTCAGCTCTAACGACTGCGGCGTCAGTGAAGTTGCGTCCGGCTTCCATTCAACAGGGACTAAACTCCCCAAACTGGTTTCCAAAAGTTCGCGAAGCTTCTCTCGTTGACCATCTATCAGAACCATTCCTCCCCCGCGGATTTCGACAAACTCCTTGAGCCAGTCAAATTCATGCGTCTGAAATAACTTCGGAGAGATTTCGCCAAGAATGATCAGATCGAATTCAAAGAGTGCTTCACGACTGGTGGGGAACTGGTCAGTTTGATCGCCTCGTGGAAGGGTTTGAGCGTCCGCTCCAGGACCAGCGATGACAGTGGTGACGTCCCATTGCTCGTCCCTTTCAAATACGTTTCTCAGATAGCGTGTTTCCCATCGCGAACGACCATCCAGAATTAGCAATTTGTAACTCTGCTTGATGGCTGCCAGTCGAAAACTTCGCTGATTATTATTCGTTTCTGCTTCCTCCGCCAACGGGACAATAACCGCTTGCAAGTTCAAAGGGATCGAGTGCCGCACGACAGAGGAATCAAGACTGTCGTCGAGCTGATCAACAAGTTCGTTGATTGCAAATTCAAATTCGACTCTCCGTTCCGGCCTGTTTTGCGAAACCAATTCCTCTTGCCAAAGGACATCATCACCGTTCCGAATCTGTACGACAAAGGGAACGCTCTCGGTCATTGAATCTCGGAGAATCACTGCTCCCCGAACTTGATCAGATTTAAAGACCAGTTCCGGATATTCCACTCCAACAACCGCAAGATCTTCAGCTTGCTCCGCCGCACCAAAGGAAACGCAGAAATACTTGACACCCTGTCCGCCCAGAATCTTCGCAGTCTGTACCGGGGAAGGACCGGAATTGTGTTGTCCGTCCGTCAGCAAAACGACTGCAGTCTGCTTTTGAACTGGGGCATCACCTACGGAACCTGACGTTCCCACAGTTTTTTGCACAGTTCTTTGCGATGTCAAAATCGCTGAACTCAAGTCGGTGAGGTACCCCTGATGATCATCCCGGTTCAGTACCGATTCGAACTCATCGATCTGGATGGACATTGCCTCTGATCCATGCATCATCAGTAGTTCGACTTCGTGTTCTTCCCGCAGTGCCGCGACCGTTTCTGCAGTTGCTCCGGTGAGCGCAAGCTCCGCTCTTCGTAACCGTGTTGACTCGTCAAACATCGAGATGGCAGAACGATAAGAGTCATCCCCGGCATTCAATTTTTGTTCGAGATCATCATCGAAGCTCTTTTTGATCGCTTGCTCAATCGACGCCACTTCACGAAGTAAATTTTGCGTAACCTGAAGCAATTTCTCGGGGCTCTCCTGCTCAATTGTCAAAGAGTCGAATTGAGCCTCTAGTTTTCCCCACAACTCTTGATTGATCGCATTGGGGAGCGATTTCCGCAGCTGTGTCACCTCTTTTTGAAAACTGCGAACGGCTTTTATCACTGTTTCGTTGGCGACACTTGAAGTCTTGTCCGGAGCGCTTTCGGCACTCACTTCAGCTGCTCGCAGTTTCTGTTCAAACGCCAAGCGAGCTTGAACGAGGCTTTCAGCAAGGTCAAGTTTCTCTGTCTTGATTTCTTTCGCATTCAGCCAACCAAGCTCTTTCGCGATTCGTAATTTTCGAATCGTCGGCATGTGCTGATCGAGCATCGTCATGCTCTCAGAAAGGTCGACATAAATTTTCACGCGTCCCGGTTCACCGATAGTCTTACGATGGTGAAGTACCGGCCCAGTCAGGATCATGATGCCGAGGAAGAATGCAGATGCTCGTAACAACGGAAGCAACCACTTCAGCCGCGGTGGTAAATTGAAACTTTCTCGTCGATAGTACCGCCATGAAAGCACTCCGACGACAAGAGAAAGAACAAGCCCCAACCAAAGCGGGACATCACCAATGAAGCGTATGCTCGTCATGCTCGGACCCTCGCAAATCGCTGTTGCAGGATCAGTTCCAGGAAGAGAAGTCCCAGCAGCGCCGCCAAAGCAATTTTCCAGACTTCTCGTCCGTGACGACGTAAGCGATCAAGTTCCAAATACTGCTCTGGAGACTCCAAAACTGTTGCAGACAACTCGTCTGCCAACTCTGCGATTTGCGTCTCATTCAACAAATCCAGCGACGATTCTGTTCGCGAGGTCTCTGCAACGAAGTGAATCGCTTCCGTCGATGGAAGCGACATTGTATACAGTCCGGGTCGCTGCGTTTCTTCGTACCTCGCAAGTTGAGCGGTTCCTTCAGTCACAGTTTTGACAGATCGCTGAAGGCCATCCGGGGTCACAACTGAAACGGTCGCTTGATCGCTCAGATCAGGAATGAGAGCAACGGCTGAATCTCCAGTTTGAATGTTTCTGGGTGGAGAAATTCGCGAGGCCATCGTGGTAATCAACTGCTGCATCATCGGGACATAAACCGGTCGGAGCGGAAAGTCTGACCAGTCCGCATCGCACGCGGTCGCCATTTGCACAACCACACCTTCCCCATAATTCTTCTCCACCAACAATGGATCTCCACTCTCCATCATGGCCAATGTCACAACTTCTGAGGCCTCCGATGGAACAGCCAACTGATACCAGCGCCGAATCGTGGCGCTCGAAAGATCGCCATTGGAAGGATCGTTGAAGAACTCCAATGCAACGTGATCGAATCGCTGGGAGAGGACCGCTGTGCTTGAATTCTTCTCACCAACTTCACCTTGCAGCGGACCAAAGGAAACGGGGAGCAGTCCTTGTCCGTCGACAAACATTTTCTCTCGATACCAGTTGAGATCAAGCTGATCACCCCCACATACGAGAACGGCCCCACCATCTTTGACGTACGTTTCCAAAAACTTCAGTTGCTCATCGCTCAATTTGGAAACGTTAGCGAGAACAACGACTCGCGATTTTTTTAAACGCTCTTCGTTTAACTCTTTCACTTGAATAGTTTCAGTTTCCACGAGATCGAGAAGCTGGACACGACCAAAGGTGAGTGGAGTCAATGCGACGGAAAGATAGTCGGTCTCTCCCTGTAATGGCTGTGAACTGGGAGCCCCGTCAACAAGTAAAACTTTAATGTTCTCCCAAACCGTCACTGCGGCAGCAAAGCGATTGTCGGCTTGTAACGGATCATCTGTCACAACCTCGACTTCTACGACATGCGAACCGGGCGTTTTAAACTCGCTCGGAAATAAGACTTGTGTTTCTGCACTGGGCGGTAACTGGAGTTGAGTCACCGAGTCCTCAACGCCATCGACGCGGAAGATCGCGCGAACATTTTCGACATTGCTCGGACCGTGGTTTCGCAGATTCGCACGGAGATCCAATCGTTGCCCGACTCCGAGAGCACGTCGAGGAAAGCTGAGTGAGTCAACCGAAATGTTTTCCTGAACTGGCTTGCCGAGTTGCATCATCGAAAGATGGGGGACGATATCGAGCCCTTCGAACTGGCGACGGATTGCCTTAAGTCCCTCTTTGTGAATGACCTCCCAGTCGCGGTTTTGAAAGTCACTCATAATGATGCACTCGCGTCTCGCGTGTGACATTCCAGCGAGGACAACAAGTGCCTCATCAATAGCAGCCTGCATGTCGCTGGCTCCCATCCCTCCTTCGGTCCGGCTCAGCTTCTGAATTACGACTTCCGAATCGAACACCGGTTCATCAAAGAGACGGGTTGGAACTCCTCCGGTAAGAATAACGGCAATCTCTGAACCGCGACTTGTTTCACCGATCAGCCTGGAAGCAGCTTCCACAGCCTCCTCAAACCGGCTCCCACTCTCTGAGTTCGTATCCATTGAATAGCTGTTGTCTAACAAAATGACGAGTGAGACAGGTGATTCTCCTTCAAGTCCCTGCGCTCCAGTCAAAATTGGCCGAGCCAAACAAAACGCCAGCAGCAACGGGATGGAACACCGAACGAGCAGCAGAATGAGTTGGTTCAACTGAAACCGTTTATGGTTCACACGAATGACCGACTCAAGAAGATGCATCGCCCCCCATTCAACCGTCCGGAACCGATTTCGATTCAGGATGTGAATGACGAGTGGGATCAAAAATGCCGCAGCTCCCCAGAGAAGAGCTTGATTCATGAACGTCACTTGGCTCTTCTCCTTAAAGCCAAATACGCTGCCAGTGAATCGGCAAACGGCTGGTCAGTTGTCATGGGGACCAAACTGATCCGATGGCGGTTACATCCGTTCGCCAGCTGTTCTCGGAATTGATTCAACTTTTCTAAATAAGCGTTTCGAAGTTGTGCCGGGTCGACAAGATGTCGGTTGTCAGCAGCTTCGAGAGAAGCAAACTGCGTCCACTGCCGGAAGGGGAAATCGAGTTCGTCCGGGTCCCAAATCTGAAAGATGACGATCTCATGATTTGCATGCCGGAAGTGTGCCAGCGACTTCATCAACTGGTCGACATCACCAAACAGGTCAGAGATGATCATTAACAACCCACGACGTTGCAGCTTGGCGACCATTTCGTGAAAGACGCTGCCCAGTTCTGTTTCGTGTTTCGGTTTTTGCGTTTCGAGTTCACCGAGAATGGCTTGCAAATGCTTTGGTCGAGCACGCGGCGGGATGTAACGACGAACTTTTTTATCGAACGTCACCAGTCCGACGCTGTCTTGCTGTTGCAACATTAAATACGTCAGGCAAGCAGCTGTTCGAACGGCATACGCATGCTTCGTCAATCCATGACTTCGCGTTCCGGTGTATCCCATGGACCCACTAGAATCGAGCAAAATTGTACAGCGAAGATTCGTCTCTTCCTCATATTCGCGAATGTAAAGCCGGTCAGTCTTTCCGAAAAGCTTCCAGTCAATACTGCGAATATCATCACCGGGTACGTACGACCGGTGCTCTTTGAACTCGACGCTGAAACCTTTATGTGGCGATCGGTGCAGCCCAGAGCAGAATCCTTCAACGACCTGCTTTGCAAGAACTTGCAAATTCGTAAATTTTCCAATGTCGTGCGGAGTGAGGACGTCGGATACATGGGACATAAGAAGGCACGCTAAAGCGAGGCGGAAGGAAGAAGCGGGAAACTTGAGAGACAACTACAGCAACTGTTTCGAAGCTGCCGGGAGTTCTCGAATGAGTCGCCGAATCAAATCATCCACACTCACACCTTCAGCTTCCGCATTGAAGGTTGGGACAATTCGGTGACGTAAAACAGGAAAGGCAAGAATCTCCACATCGTCGCGAGTCACATGATACCGCCCTTGCAACAATGCTCTCGCCTTCGCAGCGAGGACAAGTTGCTGACACGCGCGGGGACCAGGCCCCCAATCGATTAATTCGCGAACCCAGGGAGCGGTCGTCTCATCCTTTGGACGAGCCGATCTGACGAGATCGAGAACAAGGTTTTTAACATGCTCTGGCAAAGGAACCCGGCGGACTGTTTCCTGACAATCGATAATTTCACTGCCTGTAACGACCGCCTCAATCCTGGCAGCGATCGTCGAAGTCGTGCGATCGATGATATCTCCTTCCTGTTCCCGACTCGGATAATCAACGATGACATTGAACAAGAACCGATCTCTTTGCGCTTCGGGAAGCGGATAGGTTCCTTCCTGCTCGATCGGATTCTGAGTTGCCAGAACAAAGAACGGCTCGTCGAGTCGATACGTCTTCCCACCGACAGTCACTTCATGTTCCTGCATCGCTTCCAACAGCGCCGCCTGTGTTTTGGGAGGCGTTCGATTGATTTCATCCGCCAACAACATTTGAGTGAAGATCGGACCCTTCTCGAAAACCAGATCTCGATGGCCAGTCTCTCGATTCTCCTGAATGATATCGGTCCCGGTGATATCTGCTGGCATCAGATCGGGAGTAAACTGAATGCGATTGAAACCAAGGTTCATCGTTTCTGCCAACGACCGAACCATCAATGTTTTGGCGAGACCGGGAACACCCTCAAGAAGGCAATGCCCGCGAGCCAAGATTGCAATCAGCAACTGTTCAACCACTTCGTCCTGACCGACGACGATCCGCCCTACTTGCGTGCGAACTTTCTGGCACACCTCGACCAACCGCGCAGCCCGTTCCTGGTCATCCAGCTTGTCTGATTCCTGAACCTGAGTCATTAAAAAACTTTCTTGAGAAGCCATTCCGTGACCGACTGTTCAATTCAATGAACTTTAATACGTCAAGAGTGTAAGGAAGCAGCGGACGGGAAACAAATGAGACAGGCGATCCTCAATCCATGCCGGTGAATTCGCTCAAAGCTCAAGTAGCCTTAAAAAACGAGAATTCTCTCAGCTGGAACTTTTTCATTTTCCTGCGCCGGCAGAGAGTCCGTTTCATGTGGAAAATCGCACAGACCAACGTGGCAGAACGCAGACATCATTTTCAACACGGCTCTGGCGAATGGAGCCGCATTTCAATACTCTTCACGATTTTCGCGTCATCTCCTTTTTCTCGATGGCAAATAACCGGAGCGTCCGAAATGTCCAAGTGTTTAATTACTGGTGGAGCTGGTTTCATTGGCAGCCATCTGACAGAACTCCTGCTCAACCAAGGGCACGAGGTCATCATTCTGGATAACTTTTCCACCGGTCAGCAGAACAATCTTGCACATGTTCAGGACCACCCCAACCTGAAGATGGTCACAGGTTCCATCACGGACCCAATACTGCTTTCCGAAGCCGTCATCGGCGTCGATGTGATCTATCACCTGGCAGCGGCTGTTGGGGTGAAGATTGTGGCAGACGATCCCGTTCGAACCATCGAAACAAACATCTATCCAACAGAGCGATTACTCCGACTGGCTGCCCAGACTGGTTGTCGATTCTTCATGGCCTCCACGAGTGAGGTTTACGGAAAGAACCCCAAAGAGAAATGGGACGAAGAGGAAGATCTCCATTTCGGTCCGACTTCAAAACCACGCTGGGCGTATGGATGCTCCAAAGCGATTGACGAATTCCTCGCACTGGCACATCACAAAAAATACGATCTACCAGTTGTGATTGGTCGGTTTTTCAATGTTGTCGGTCCACGACAGGTCGGCAACTACGGCATGGTCATTCCACGTTTCGTTGATCAGGCACTCAACGGTGGACCGGTCGTTGTATATGACGATGGGCAACAAGTCCGCTGTTTTGCTCACGTGAAAGAGATCGTCGATTGCATCGCGACTTTGACCAACTCCGACGCTGCAGTCGGAAACATTTACAACATCGGCAGCGATCAGGCGATCTCCATCGAACAGCTCGCTCGCGAAGTCATTCAACGTATCGATCCGAATGTTAAGATCGAGTACGTCGAATACAGCGACGCCTACGGAAAAGACTTCGAAGATGTCCGACGAAGAGTCCCGGACGTCTCTCGGCTGGAAGCCACCATCGGGAAAAAACCGCAAATGACACTCGGCCAGATTCTGGACGACATCATCGAGTGGAAGCGGTCTTCTTCGTAGAACCACTCGAACATTGGAATTCACTTTCAATCTCGTGACGAGCAGTCGATGAAGTTATGAATGTGAGCTTCACGAACATGACAAGCAACGAAATGCTCTAAGCTTCGTCGAAACCGCTTCTCGGCAAAATCCGGTGTCCAACAACTTCCCGTGGATCGGCTGCGTTGCGAGTCGGCTGAATGTGAACTTCCACGACAGCCCAGATCGGCTCGAAACGTTGGCCGGAACGCCGTTCCCGGGTAGACACAATCAGTTCTCGAGCAGCTTGAACCACTCCCAAACCGGCAGATCCTGTGCAACCAGCGGTACAGACCAGAAGACCATTCTGCTGGAACTGTGCAACAAGAACGCCGTATTCATGGCGAAGGCCCTTACCTGTCCGTTGTGATTCGTAGATCCTGCCGTTTGCCACGAGTAAGTAAGAATCGTCCCGAACCG
This sequence comes from Thalassoglobus sp., assembly GCF_048270125.1. Lineage (NCBI taxonomy): Bacteria > Pseudomonadati > Planctomycetota > Planctomycetia > Planctomycetales > Planctomycetaceae > Thalassoglobus > Thalassoglobus sp. The sequence continues at coordinate 68,740 of NZ_JBLWTN010000024.1, forward strand.
AACTCAGTTGTTGCCGATATTTCTGCTCCTGCTGCAGCCTCTCAATCGAGACTGAGAAGCTACTTCTAAAGGCCTTCTCACTTGGCCACACAAACGCAAAGGGCAAATCCGCGAGATCGACGCCTGTTGCCATTGGCTCGAGTTCAAACATCTTAGCTAACATGAGTTCACTCGAATGAGACGCTCGCGGACTCGAGATGCTGACGATCGATCCATAGTCTTCATCGAGATGCTTAAACCACTCTTCCTGTTTGAAATCAAGGTTCCCTTTCTCAAACACCTCTGGACGATACGGAACTTCCTGAATATTAATTTTCGGTTGTCGCGTTCCCGATTGACCAATGCTGTATGTAAATTCCGCTAACGCCTTCACGTCCCATTCGGACATGTCGACTCGCATTTCATGATCTCGATTTCGTGACGGAATAAGAAACGTGACCGGTCCAGAATTTCCAAGAGCTTCGATCAATGTGGGCGGTTGAAAGAGTTCTTTCGCCAAAGAGATTCCGTGCATCCGAAAGTAGGTGTCAAGAATTTCGAGTTCGTCGAAATAGATTGAGTTGTTTTTTGCGGGATCTCCAATCCCTCTCAGCTTCTGGTGATTGATTGTTTTCTTCTTGGGGCGGTGCGAATTGGCCTCTGCAATTTTCTTTTCGAGTTCCGTGTAGCTCCCGACACGGCGTGCCTCCATGTCAATCATGTTCGAGATTTTATCGTTCGCAGAAAAACTCATCTGACTGGTACCTGACATCCCACAATCTCCTGAAATCTCACGATGCTCTGGTGAGCTTTACTCATCAGACTGTAAACGACAATTGTTGCCCTCTTGTTACTCCGTTGACACTTCGGACTGATCCCCTTTGAAAAGGAATCGAAGCAGATGGACCACAGAGACAGCCAAGCCTCATCTTATCAAATTTCAGAAAATGTTATCAACATCCATCAAACCTTTGTGATCCGCAAAAACAGCATTGCCGCATAAATAATCGGGCATTAATGTAGAAAGAGATCGCAAAGACACTCCCCTCATGTTTTTGAAATTTCAACACGGACTGCAAAAATGAAAACGAACCAACCGCATCTGGCAATCGGTTTTTGCCATTTCAATGCAGGAGACCTGAACAAACCTGAGTCCGTTTCAAGGCTTGCCCGACTGGTGCGACGGGCTTCGAAACTGGAAAGTTTCAGCAGCTTTCGCATGGTCCTCTTCATTGAAGATGGACAATACCACCATCTCGCGAGATGGGTTGATTCCAACGAACAGGCCCTCTCACAAGCGATTCAAAATCAACTTCAAGCAGCTCGGAATCAACTTGATGCTGTTCTTGCAAAGACTGCTGCCGCTGGTGTCACGCTTCTCCACGCTGCCGATCTGCTCCCGTTCTTCGAAGGGATGAAACAGAAACATCAGACACAATTCACAGGTCGATTCTATGAATTCGCTGCCGGAGAAAGGGGAAATCTTGGGTATACAGGGCCCAAGCTAATTCGTGATCTTCTCGCCCTCAGCCATCCCGACACACCTGTTTTCAATCTGGACCAAGACGTCCTGGAGGATGCGACCGATCTTGAACGAGTTGCCTTTCTCGTGACACAACTCGTCAACACGGCAAAAGAAAACCTTCACCAACCCTTTGCGGTTTCTGGAGCGTACACCGATGAACGAGTGTACGACAAATCGAGCATTCGTGTTCTGCAATTCATGCAACTCGCGGATGCTCTAGCCATACGAAACAACGAATCTGCCGAGAACTCGATCACGCCGGAACCGGATCCGGAACCGGTAGCACTTGATGCTTATTTTGACTTCCTGAGTGCCCAGAGAATTTCTAACACTCTTGATGTGATGGTCGAAAAGGTCATGCCGCATGTTGAAAACCAGCTATTGTCCGGTGCCTGCTTCATTCCGAACGCACTCTTTCTGAAGCAACACGCTGAGATGTCGAACCTTCGCGGATTAGCGTCGTGGTCGGACGATCATTGGCTAGAGGCCATTCGACGTGAAACAATTCCAAAGGAGGCCAAAGCGGACCTCGGAATTCGATTCGAGCAGCGAAGACATCCAGATGGGGCCACCTTTCTAGACGTCCAATGGCACGCTCGACAATTTTTGCCCCGCCTCTTCTTCGGCATCGCCGGCCTCGACATGCTCAAGGATAAAAAATTGAAGGAAACGATCCAGAAGGGCTTACCAAACTCGCCAGAATTGAGAAATGCCATCTGGAAAGCAGGCCGAAAATCCCTTACTGAATTGGTCTCCCCTGAGACGAGTCAGTATTATGCTGGAACAGTCATGGCGGCTGCCGTAGATGGTCTCCCCAGTGCCAAGGAACTCGTCCTTTTGAATAAAGACCTGTATCCAACAGGGCTTCGTAATGCGATTCTGGAACTCCCGGAATCTTATCCGGGGCCAGATCGTGACAAAAAAAACCTGGAGGGGGAATTTCAGAGGCTGGTTGAAGACATCGCAGTTTGGGCAACCGATATGAGAACATGGTGGAGCGATTGCTTCATCCCTGTTGCTGAATCGTTTCAATTACCTGGCGACTCCGATTGTGTATGATTCGCAAAGACCGGAGTGAGATGACACTTCATCAAATGATGAACAGCACGACAAAGATCACATTGAACTTGTGGAGAAGAAAATGAGTCAACTTGCACTATTACAAGAAGTCGACCTCGATCAATTTCGGGTCATTGATTGCCCGGTCACCATCGTCGACCTGTGGAATGCAGTCAGTCTTGCATTGGCTGGGCGGGCTGATGGGAAAGTCACAGGTGCTGATTCGCTCAAGCTGAAATCGCAACCGGAAGTCCTCACAAACGAGTTCTGTGAGCAACTCGCCGAAGACCTTCAGAATCATGTCAGCATTCACCTGGGTGAGAGCGAATACACGATCACCTTTGAATGCGGGAACCAACACACTCCCGGTCTTGGTGGTCGCTCGGAACGCATCGTTCGGCTGATGCGAGAAGGTGCTGTCGTCCTTGCCAGTCGACAGCAACTTGACTACAGCACACTCTCAGATGATTCTGAAGACACAACAAACCAGCGAAAAGATGAACTCATCCTGATTGACGATGCCGACAAGCTCGCCGAAATGACATTCGCTCTTCTGGCTCGCTCTTGAATGATTTCACAATAGCCGAATTCGAACAAAAAGCTGCTCAAGGAAACGTAGCTCCTACTGAGTCGCCACGACTCTTCCAGCCTTGGTGACACGTCTTCATCATGGCTTAGGCGGGCCTTCCGGGAAGTATCGCAACATCCAATTCTGTTCGGACTGTTGCCAATCTTTCCAGCCGAGCAACTCATAAAGATCCCGGCGTTTCTTGTGGTACAAGTAGACAGGTTGTCCCGACCCGGAATGCTTGTTGAGTAGCTGCATCGCTTGAGCGTAGTTTCCTTCTCGACGGTCGCGGCGAGAGTGCAGCAAGAAATATTCCTTCGAAGTCGTGTCAACCCAGGACGACAACTCTCGGAAGTTCTTTTCGAATGCCCGATCCAGCTTTTCCTGATCTTCAATCGGGTGCTTCGCGAGCACATCGGGAAGTTCGTGATAAGCCAAAGCCCGCTCCTTACGATACAAAGCATCAATCAGATCTCGCTTCGCAGCTTCCATCTCCTGGTGAAGCTTTTTCTCCTCTGCCGTTTTCGGTGAATGCTTCCGACCAAAGTAGCGAGCCAGCTTGTTGGTCTTCACCGAGTCAATCACTTCATCGGCAAGCTCGACAACAACACCGAGTCGCTCCTTGCGGTCCACCGAATCAGCAAGGTGAAGGCGAGCGACAAGCAGTTGCCGATCAGATTTCCCAAGCTCTTTGAGTCGATCAGAAATCTCTTCAATTTGTGGCTGATGCTTCGACCAATCGAGTGTCCGCAAGGACTCAAGCAGAAACTTCTGCTCTGCATTCACGAGGTCAGTCACAGGTGTTGTCTTCGCCTCAGCTTTGACCTTGGTAGTGACAGAGCTGACAACATGGCGGACGGGAATTGGATTCGGATCGTCACCCGAGAGGCTGACTTCACCAACCAGCACATCACCATTGCTGACACCCTTCGGAAGAGACTGCGACAATGGGAGATTCAACCAGAACCGAACTTGTTCTCCAACAGTCAACTCGGCACTGCTTTGGGCCTTGATGTTCTGAATTGCATCGAGGCGAGATTCGAAGAATTTCAGTCCGACACGTCCTATCGGTTGCTCGATCACAAGTGGAAGTTGCTCATATTTTTTAAGTGCGTTGCGGTCCAGATGACGCAGTTCGACACGAACCAGATACTCACCACTTTCCGCCGAGAAGTCAGCCGGGAACATGTCATCGGTATGCACAGGTCGCTGATTTTTGTCGAAGACCTGAATGAAATGTGCATCAACTGGCGAGCTGTAAATCAGCGGAGTCAGCAGCGGATTCGAGAGTTGTATCTTCGCTTTCGAAGCCAATTCAAACTTGTACTCCAACACCATCTTCCAGGTCCCCTGATCATCCCAAAGTCCGTCACGCTCATCGCTGAGCAATTCGATATCGGATTTCACCGGGGAAAGTTGCCTCTGCCAACGAGTCAGCGACCCGGACAACTTGACTCTCTCGAACTGAAGACGCGCAGTCAGATCCAAAGGGAGTGCGTCCCCACGGCTTGGCAGGGTGAGCATATCGAGAGAGGGTTCAATCCCCCCAAAGGAGACCTCTAGTTCAAGATCCGACTCACCCAGACTCGACCAGTATTGAGACAGGCATAGTTCCAATGTTCGCTCAGCCACCACAGGAATCTTTTTAACGAAGACTTCTCCCGGTGAAAGCGAAGTGGTTGATTTAGTTTCGTGGGTTTCAAACGATTCACTGGGAACAAGTTGCAGGTTGTGTAAGTAGAAGAAACCTGAGCCGTTTCCGGATTTTCTCGTCAGCTTTAGCTCTGCGTAGCGGCTTCCAATCGGAGGTGTTAGAAATGTGCGAACTAATGTTCCAGCATTGGATTTGATCTTCTTTTTGAATTGATTTGAACTGAGTTTCTCAGGCTTTGTGACGACGATGGGAACCCGAAAAAGTGGCCCACGCTCAGGATGTTCAGCATGAACTCCAACAACTTCTGCAGTGTGCAATCCCGGTTTGAGGCCTGTCGCATCCACGACCACTCCAAAACTGGCTCCCCCATTGGTCAGCAGCAATTGGCTGCCGACGCTGACCCAGTCTGCTTCAACACTTAATGTGATCGGAATCTCAAACTCGAGGAGATTGTCGTTCAACTCGCTGTCGTGGAAGCGGGGTTTCACCTGGACTGCTGATCCCACCGATTTTTTCATTTCGAACTCTTCACGGATGTAAATCCCACGCGCGTTGCTTCGGGATGAGATTTCGACATCAATCTCAATCGCCTCGGCAGCGGAGGCTTGCTCGAGTTGATGGGCATAAGCTTTGTCAACTTGAATCAAACCGGGACCTTGCGCGAGCTTGTCGACTGTTTCAACTTTAGCGGATGTTGCCTGTAAGCTTCGTTGAATGGAGAACGGCGTATATTCCTTGCCCTCCTGTTTCAAGCCGGAAAGCATGAGCGCGATGTTTCCGCAGGCATTCGGGGATGCCATCGATGTTCCGTTCATGCGCTGGCTGGGCTGCAATGTGTAAGCTGGTACCGGAGCAATTGCACCGCCGGGAGCGAACAAGTCGACTCCCCAATCTCCATCCGCTGTCGGGCCGCGCGAGGTCCAGGTATACGGCAACCCCGGGACCGCTTCGTGAAGCGAATACTCCTGCTTCGCCATCTCAGGAGAAACATACGCTCCCACACCAATCACAGCTGATGACGTCCCTCCCGGTGCTCCAACAGTCGTCAGCGCAGGTCCGCTGTTCCCAGCACTGGAGACAAAGATCACACCTTTGTCTCGAACAATTTTGTTGAACTCCTCAATCAATCGGCCTTGGTTCGGCAAGGCAGCCTGTTCGCCGAAGCTCATGTTGATCAAATCACATTTCATCTCAGCAACACGTTTCAAGCCGCGAATCAGAGCTGTCCCGGTTTCCATTCCCCCTAGTCGCGAATCGCCAATACTTACCGAAATGAACTGCACGCCCGGTGCGAGTCCATTACGTTGTGGATTTTCTGGATAGTTTGCTCCAACGATTCCGGCAACGTGTGTTCCGTGGCTTCCGGTCGTAGTCACGATCGAGAGGAGTTTTCCATTCTCGTAGAGATTCACAGAAAAATTGAGCTTCGAGGCATCTCCAAAGTTTGCGAACTTCTGATTGACTTTGTAGTCAGTCAACAATTCTTCATCTGCAAGGTCCCCATCTTCATCGGTATCGATCACAGCTTGCCAATTTTTCCCATCGTGAAACGTCACACAATCAAAAATTGGCCCGGGATCTTCGTAATCTTTCTGAGCAGATCGAAGCACGTCAATCCGAGCCTGAAGTTCTTTTTTATCGATTGAAGAGCTCTTGTCCTCAAGCTGAGAGAGGAGATCTGCTTCGCGTTTACGCTGAGCCTGGTTCCACTTTTTGAGCCGCTCTTTTTTCAGCCTCGAAACCAGTGGCGCCGGAAAAAGATCGAATCCTGCCTTCAACCCAAGTCGGTACTTCCCCGAGGGATTCTTCCACTTTTTATTGATTGCGAGAGTCCTTCCCGTCTGCCCGGTCAGCTTCCCATCTTCAGGTTCGACTTCGTCAGACATCATCACGTCACCACTCCCGGTGGCATCGATGATGTCAATCACTTTCGGTTTCCCGTCGGAGGTGACTCGAAGACCAGCCGCACCGGGGTCAACCCCCGTATCAAAAATTGCAACGATCACTCCTCGACCGTCGAACTTCGGATTCGCCTTCAGGAAGCGAACCGCTCCGGTCTCCGTTTTCGGGAGCAATGCCTCTGACCGATAGCTCCGCTCAGAAGGCTTTTTCAGCTCTTGTTTCTTCGCGCTCTGTTTGGTTTCATCAGCAAGACCAGACGGGTGATGGTGGCTGAGAAAAAGAGACGCAGCGAGAACAGTAAGGATTGCAAAACGTGCCATGATGGCGGTCCAGTCTCTGAGTTCGTCGTGATTGATCTATTGAAGCACTTGGCGATCACTACGGAGAATGATGCCACTTTGACACTATCTTACTGGTCAGTGAAGTCCTGATAACATCGCAAACTAACAAGCATCGCCGTGACTTCGACCACATGAAAGGCCGATTCTTCGAGTTGAAAGGAATAATCGTCATTGATATGACAACCGAATCTGACACGTTAAACGCTTTTCACACCCCTTCACAGGCTTACACAAAAATTTCAAAACGAGAATTCGGAGACACTTCTTCAAAGTCATCCTGAATTCTTCAGTCCTGAATTGTACTTGTCACCCACGTTTGGTATCCGTTGCTGTATGACACTTTCCGACTATCCGATTCTCGCTGTCTCCCTCGCATTGACCGAACGTAGCTTTGCGGTCTGGGCAAGTTTGCATGCCGTCCTGAAAAAGCAGGAAACGCGGGCCGTGATCGGTTGGGTCGGGCTGATCTGGCTTTCCCCTCTCATCGGTTCCATTCTCTATTATCTGTTTGGAATCAATCGCATCGAGCGACGGGGTGAGAAGATCCTGGACAAAATCAGGCAATCCGCCTGTGATCAAGCGCGGAAATCGTGCCAGGCCGCAGACCTTGATTTAGGTCCGTTTCGGTTTAACCAACAGCTCGCAAATATTGGCAAGTCAATCACAGGCTTTGACCTCCTCCCAGGAAACAAAATCACGCCCCTCAACAAGGGAGCCCGTGCCTACGCTGCGATGTTAGATGCCATCCGGAACGCCTCAAGCACCATTGGGCTCTGCTCTTATATCTTTGATTACGATAAAGCAGGCCGGAAGTTCATCGATGCATTAGTCGAAGCCCAAGAACGTGGGGTGGAAGTCCGCGTTCTTGTGGACCACGTTGGCTCCCGGTATTCCAAACCGACGTCAGTCAAAATGATGCGAGAGCGTGGATTAAAGGTTGCCACTTTTCTTCCCACGAACGTTCCAGTTCTGGCAGCTTACGCGAACTTGAGAAACCACCGAAAAATCCTGGTTGTTGACGGGATGGTCGGCTTTACCGGCGGAATGAACATTCGGGAAGGTTGTCTGGAAGAACCTGGCAGCACTTACCCGGTGCAGGACATTCACTTCCAGTTCGATGGACCAGTCGTCGACCACCTTCAAGATGCGTTTCTGGCAGATTGGGAATTTGCAGCAAACGAAGATTTGCCGGCAGAAAAATGGTTTCGAATGACACCAGCTATCGGGGAGACTTGGGCTCGAGGAATTCCTGATGGACCAGATGCCGATATCGACAATATCAAGCTTGTCATGCTCGGGGCGATTTCCTCTGCACGTCGCTCTGTCGACATCGTCACTCCTTATTTCATTCCAGAAGAAGAGCTTGTGAGCGCTCTGAACATCGCCGCTATGCGGGGAGTCGAAGTTCGTATCCTCGTTCCCTCAGAGGTAAACATCCGAGCGGTTCAGTGGGCATCCATGGACCCGATCGGCCGCATCCTCCAGCGAGGCTGTAAAGTCTTCCAATCTCCACCTCCATTTGATCACACAAAAGTCATGCTGGTGGATGGTGAATGGTCGCTTGTCGGATCAAGTAACTGGGACCCTCGAAGTTTGCGTCTGAACTTTGAGTTCAATGTCGAATGTTATGGCGAAGAACTCAACTCGCAGCTTTCAGAAGTAATCGAAGAGAAAATTGCCATTTCAAAAGAGATGACAATGGAGGACCTGGCGGCTCGTTCCTCAATGGCAAAATTGCGAGATGGAATCGCACGCCTGGCGACTCCTTATCTGTAAGTGATTCGATCATCTCCAGAGCTTGTGAATCTGCAAGTTCACTGAATTCACTCAACTGAGACTAAATCAAATTCGCTCTCCGCTTTGATCAAATTCTCAATCCAACGTTGAGAGGCTCACCAGCAATTTGACGTACTTCATATCAGAACAATAGACTCAGGCTGTCTGGATGATTCAGATATGCTGATCTTAAATCTCTGACCGAAGATGATCTCGATGCTGGCGATTGACTTTCAACATGTCACCAAACGGTTTCCGGGAGTGGTTGCGCTGAACGACGTTTCGTTTAATGTCCGCAAAGGAGAATTCCATTCAATCTGCGGCGAGAACGGAGCTGGAAAAAGCACGTTAATGAAAATCCTTTCAGGAGTCTTAACCGACTATGAAGGAGATTTTTTCGTCAACGAAACAAAGACCGCATTCACCGGAACACGCGATGCTGAATCCGTTGGAATCAGCATCATTCATCAAGAGTTGAATTTGGTTGAGGAACTCTCCGTCGCAGCCAACATTTTTCTGGGCCGTGAAATCCGTCATTCGTTCTTTCTGAACGAGGCGGCAATGTTTGCAGAATCCCAAACCCTGTTTGATCAACTGGAATGCGAAATTCACCCACGACAAAACGTCAGCGAACTTCGTGTGGGTGACCAACAGCTCGTTGAAATCGCAAAGGCGCTCTCCCTGAAATCGGACATCCTCATTATGGATGAACCGACCAGCGCACTCACCGAAACAGAAGTTGAGCGGCTGTTCCGTGTCATCGAGATGCTCCGGAATGAAGGAGTAACAATTCTTTACATCTCTCACAAAATGGAGGAGGTCTTTCGACTGTCGGACCGAATCACGATTTTACGAGACGGGAAGCACGTCAAAACGCTCAATCGCGAAGAGACCACACCTCAAGAGGTGACTCACTTGATGGTCGGACGAGAGATTGAATTGATCAGCCTCGGAAAAGGCCGCCAAGCGACTGAGCCGGTTCTCGAAGTCTCGAACCTGTCGCTTCCCTGGCCCGGACATGCTCGCGGGTGGAGGCTGAAAGATGTCTCGTTCACACTGCGAAAAGGTGAAGTTGTCGGGATCGCCGGCTTGATGGGAGCTGGTCGTACTGAGTTACTTGAATGCATTTTTGGAGCCAGCGAAGACCTTCCCGAAGGCCGCATTCTTCTCAATGGAGAACTCGTCAACTTTCGACACCCCTCGGAAGCGAAAGAAGCGGGCATCGCGATGGTGACCGAAGACCGAAAACGTCTCGGACTCTTTCAGCAAATGTCTGTGCGAGAGAACATCACAATCTGCACACTACCCGATTCAGTCTCGGCGGGCATCGTTCACTCTCGAACGGAAACCGCAGCAGCAAAAAAGTCGATCGACGAACTTGGAGTCAAGACAGCCACTGCGGAGACATCAATCACAAGCCTCTCCGGAGGAAACCAGCAAAAGTGTATCATCGCTCGCTGGCTGCGAACCAAACCAGAGGTCTTACTTCTCGACGACCCGACTCGTGGCGTCGACGTCGGTGCCAAAGCGGAACTCTATCAAGTGATCGACAACCTCTGCAAAGACGGTCTTGCCATCATTGTAACTTCCAGCGAACTCCCAGAACTTATCACTCTTTGCGACCGCATTCTCGTCCTTTGCGAAGGACACCTCACCGGAGAACTCGATAAAAAAGACTTTAGCGAAGAACGTATCATGGAACTGGCAACGAAGCTGGCTGACTGATTTTCTCATTTGCCAATTCGCTCTGGAACCCAAAAGATTCAAAGAGAACAACTTCTTCTGATTGACAAAATACTGAGTGGCAACGACAGTCTGATCTGCACAGAATCACGAAGGCCCACAATTCGAGAGGCCAATTCAGGCCCCCGGTTCACCAGATTCCGGACCACTTGATAAGTGCTCGAAAACTGCAATATGACATTAATAAAACCAGGACGTTGAGATGAAATTCAGGAAGAAATGTTGGCGGTGGGACTACTCGATACTCTTCGTTCTGGTCTGCTCTCTGTCATTTGCTGAGGAGCGATCCTGGCCACAATGGATGGGCCCGAACCATGACGGAATTTCGACCGAAACGAACTGGAGCACAGACTGGCCGACCTCAGGTCTCCCCGTCGCCTGGAAGCGAGAGATTGGAATCGGATTCAGTTCCATCTCAATCGATGACGGCCGGTTATTCACGATGGGGCATGTGAATGGAGAAGAGTATGTCTATTGCATGAGTGAGCAAAACGGAGAGATCCTGTGGTCTCACAAGTATCCATGCCAACTTGTTGACAACCTGCACGAAGGAGGACCAGGATCGACTCCAACAATTCATGATGGTCTCGTCTACACGGTCGGGCGCGAAGGTCAGCTATTTTGCTTTGAAGCTGAGACCGGAAAGATCATCTGGCAAAAAGATCTTCAGAAGGATCTCGATGTAATACTGCCCGAATGGGGATTCACAAGCTCCGCCTACATTTACAAGGATCAAATTCTCCTCGAAGCGGGGCGGGTTGTTTCGTACCACAAGTTGACAGGCGAAAAGAAATGGCAGTCGAGTCAACACACCGCAGGTTACGGCTCAGCAGCACTCATGAAAGAAGACGAGCAATCCTACATCGTGACTCTGGACTGCGATGCGTTGCGAGTCTACGCAGCCGACTCGGGCCAGGAAATTGCTCAGACACCTTGGGAGTCTCCGTTTCGGACCAATTCAACAACTCCCATTGTTCAAGGAAATCTGATTTACATCTCCGCGGGATACAATGTCGGTTGTGCTTTGTACCGCTGGACGGGAAGCGATCTTGAACAGGTCTACAAGAACCGTGGTATGCGAAACCATTTCAACAACAGCATTTTACTCGATGGCAACTTGTACGGTTTCGATGGCAACTCAAATCTGGGTCGTGTCGTACAGTTGACTTGCATGAACATGAAAACAGGCGAGATCGCCTGGAAGCAGCGTGGCATGGGCTGCGGATCGCTGATGATTGTCGACGGAAAGCTGTTGGCTTTATCCGAGGATGGAGATCTGATTCTCGCCAAAGCGACTCCTGAAAGCTTTCAGGAGATTGCACGAGTTCCATTCCTGAGTGGACGGTGCTGGACCGTCCCGATCTTTCTCAATGGCCGTATCTACGGACGGAATGCTTCCGGAACTCTGGTCGCAGTGAATGTTCCAAAAGGGAACAATCGTTAAGCACAATAGAATTTTCCGAATCGGTGTTCAGGCATAGCGCGTATCAAACACAGCAATTCTACTGGGAAAGCGTGAACTACAGAGGGGCACACGGTAGGCCAAACTGCTCTACTGTGTGCCTCTGAATTTCAATCTCATCTCTCAAAAGAGTTCATCATCAACCGGTCATCTACCTGACAAACATTCATGAGTTAAACCCGCGTAAGCTTGGGACTGCTTACTGGTATCAACTCTCGGAACTGCTCTTCGGTTTTGAATCGGATTTACTTTCTGTTTTGGCAGGCTCCGCTTTCTTCTTATCCGCTGCCGCATCTTTTTTGTAAGCGTCGGAGCGGTAGTCCGTTTCATAGAAACCGGAACCTTTGAAGATAATGCCAGCCCCGGGACCGATCATACGTTCTGCTTTACGCTTTCCGCACTCTGGGCATTTTTTTGTAGGCTTAGCTTTGATGGACTGGAATTCTTCCCAAGTATGTTCGCAGTCTTTGCATCGATAGTCGTAAGTAGGCATTGATGTAACTTCTGTTAAAACGAGATGTTGGAATTGCTGCTCACGCTATAACAAAGCGGTTCAGACATCATTCAGGTTAGAGACAGTCCAGAAACGAATGGAATGGTCAATTTTCTCTCTGTTTAAGAGAGGAAATTCAGGTTTCGGGATCTGTTCTAATCAGTGGGTTCGGTCGAGACGATCACTTTACTTGGGCGAATCACTCGGTCATGAATCTTCACTCCCCGCTCAAGAACCTCAACAACGGTCATTGGCGGAACTTCCTCGGTCGGACGTTGCTGTAGCGCTTCATGCAAATTCGGATCAAATGGCTGACCTTGAGCATCGATAAATTCTGCACCATTTCTGATCAGAATCTCTTCGAACTGCTTAAGAACCATTTCGACGCCTTGCAATACGCTTGCTGCCGATTCGTCACTGGAGACGACATCGATGGCTCGCTGCAAGTTGTCGATCGCTGGAAGCAAATCGCTGATTAAACCGAAGTTGGAATACTTGCGGTCATCTTCGCGTTCACGATTCACTCGTTTCCGGAAGTTATCCATCTCTGCGGCTGTGCGCAAAAACTGATCACGAAACTGATCACGTTCCTGCTCGAGTGCCGCAATCGGATCGACAGACTCTTCGGATCCAACATCCGCAGCCTCATCAACCTGATCCAACTCTTCTGGTGGGAGATTATTCTCTGGGTTTTCGGTCGACATCTCTTTCTTGCTCTCAATGGGTCGTCGGATTTCCGACACACATTCTGTTGATCTGACGAATGACGTCAGTACGATAATCTCAATCTTCCGTCTTAGACGGACTCAACTGAATTTCGAACTCTGAAAAAACGATCGCAATTTTTGAATTTCTAGAGCATCTTTCGAATTGGTTTGCAGGTTCTGCCTCGTGGCGAACAGCATTTTTACTAGAGAAATGCGTTCTTCACGGGGAAATGGCAGAGCAAACTGCTCTAGACAAACACGTTCTCCCCGGGCACACAGTAGAGCAAGTCGCTCTATCGCATGATCATTGCCTGTCATGCTCGCGAAGATCACGAACATGAGTTCAATGGGATCGCCGGGTCTCTTAACTTCCTTCCGAACCAGTCACGAAATCTCTGAGTCTTTCAAACCAGTTCTTCTGGTTCGGATGGACTTCAGCTTCTTCATAGTCGGCAAGCTTCATCAGAAGTTCACGGTGTTCTTCACTGAGCTTTTTGGGAACAACGACTTGAATTTCAACATGCAAATCCCCAGGAGGACGCCCTCTTGGGTCGGGCATTCCTTTGCCACGTATCTGAAACAGATGTCCGGGTTGTGTCCCCGCTGGAATTTTTAGCGTGTCTTGACCATCAATCAAGGGGATCTCAATCATCGCCCCCAAAGCTGCCTGCGAATAGGAAATCGGAATTTCACAGAGCAAATGAGAACCTTCACGATGGAAGATCGGATGCTCACGGACTCGGATTTCGACATACAAATCGCCACTGGCACCACCTTGGACACCTGCCTCACCTTCGCCACGCAAACAAAGATGCTGACCGGTATCAATTCCTGCAGGAACCGTTACCGTCCGGGTGACTCGCTCATCTTCACGACCTGATCCATAACAGTTGTTGCACTTATGCCGGACGACTTTGCCCGAACCCCGACAAGTCGGACAGGCTGTTTGAACTCGGAAAAAACCTTGTGACTGTACAACTTGCCCATGACCGCCGCAGTAGTCGCAGGTTTCGGGTGAATGCCCCGGTTCTGCACCGGAACCGCTACAGCGTCCGCAAGGTTTCTTACGCTGAATTTCAACTTCTTTCTCAACACCTTTGGCAGCTTCGGTGAGATCAAGTTCAAGGCTGGTCTTCAGATCCGATCCACGCCCACTTCGTCTCGCGCCGCCACGACGTCCACCACCGAAGCCGAAGCCTTCGAAAAGGTCTCCGAATGCTTCAAAGATGTCACCGACATCCTGGAATCCGCCAGCCCCGCCGCGAGCACCTTGAACTCCAGCATGGCCGTACTGATCGTACCGGCGACGTTTCTCATCATCACCGAGGACTTCGTACGCTTCAGCAGCTTCCTTGAATTTCTCGGTCGCATTCTCGTCATCGGAGTTACGATCGGGATGGTACTGAAGCGCCATCTTCTTGTACGATTTTTTTATTTCTTGAGTCGACGCAGTCTTACTGACTTCGAGGACTTCGTAGTAACAACGTTTTGTCGCCATGGAACAATCCAGGGAGTTCGTCGAGCAGGACAAAGCTGCTCGTTCACAAGTATGGTTCTCAGTAAGAGTTGGAGCATCCCTAGAACAGATCCTGAAACTTGAAATTGCACTCTTAAACGTTGAGAAAAGTGGCTATTCCAAAGATTTCCGGAGTGGTTCTATACTGACCGATCCCTCAACACGAGGAATCGCAGAAAGTGTGATGTCCACATAAACAACGAGCCACCGGGTAAACGGTGGCTCGCGAGGTTCAATGAACCTTTTCTTCATTCCGCGACATGTAACATGTTTCGGAAGATGTCGACTATCGAACAGCACCTTCGACAGCGGCTTTTTCACCACCTTCGAGATCATCTGTGCGGGTCACAAGGACTTGTGTTGTGAGCATCAATCCGGAGATGGATGCTGCATAACGCAAGGCACTTTTGACAACTTTCGCAGGATCGATCACACCCGCTTTGTACATGTCACCATATTTTCCGTTGGCGGCATTGTAACCGTGGGTTGGGTGTTCAAGATTTTTCACTTCGTCAGCGACGACTGAACCGTCTACTCCACAGTTATTCGCAATCTGGCGAATTGGAGCTTCCAGTGCACGAGCGATAATCTTGACACCAATCTTTTCATCGCCTTTGGCTTTGACGTTCGAAATCGCTTCGATAGAACGCAGAAGAGCCACACCACCACCAGGGAGGATGCCCTCTTCAACCGCAGCACGGGTCGCATGCAAAGCATCTTCCATTCGTGCTTTAGTCTGTTTCATCTCAGCTTCAGTCGACGCACCAACCGAAATGATGGCAACTCCACCAGTCATTTTGGCGAGTCGTTCCTGAAACTTCTCACGATCATATTCGCTGTCGGTATCTTCAATGTGTCGCTTGATTTGGCCGACACGTTTCTGAATTGCTTCCTGAGTACCGGCACCGCCGATAATTGTGCAGGAATCTTTTCCGACTTCAATTTTCGAAGCTTGTCCGAGTTGATCGAGTTCAACACTTTCCAGCTTGATTCCGAGCTCTTCTGAAATCAGAGTCCCGCCAGTCAAAACTGCAATATCGGCCAGCATCGCTTTGCGGCGATCTCCGAAACCTGGAGCTTTCACTGCACAAACAGGAAGGATGCCGCGAAGACGGTTCACAACCAATGCTGTGAGTGCTTCGCCATCAACATCCTCTGCGATCACCAACAGTGGTTTGCCGGTTTGAGAAATCTTTTCAAGCAGCGGAATGAATTCTCGCAGGTTTGAAATCTTTTTCTCATGCAACAGGATGTAGCAATCATCGAGGACTGCTTTCATATCTGAGGCATCGGTCACGAAGTAAGGCGAAATGTACCCTTTGTCGAATTGCATTCCTTCTGCAAGTTCGAGAGTCGTTTCGCTTGATTTTCCTTCTTCGACGGTGATGACACCATCGCGACCGACTTGCTCCATCGCATCTGCGATGAGTTTTCCGATTACTGAATCGTTATTCGCTGAAATGGCTCCGACATGTTCGATTTCTTTTTTGTCAGAAACCGGTCGAGCGAACTCTTCCAGGAATTCGATTGCAGCATCGACAGCTTTTTCAATGCCTTTGCGAACGACGGTCGGGTTTGCTCCCATCGAAATGCTGCGCAAACCTTCTGAGTAAATCGCTCTCGCGAGAACTGTCGCGGTTGTGGTTCCGTCGCCAGCGACATCACTGGTTTTGGTTGCCACTTCGTTGACAAGCTTTGCACCCATGTGTTCGTAAGGGTCTTCGAGTTCGACTTCTTTCGAAACCGTGACTCCATCCTTCGTAACAACCGGATTGCCGAAGCTCTTATCGATGATCACATTGCGACCAGTCGGTCCCATTGTCACGGCAACCGCGTCGGCAAGTGTGTTGACACCGCGCTGCAACTTCAGGCGGGCACGGTCATCAAAAAGTAATTGTTTGGCCACCTCGAGGACTCCTCGTTGAAAGTCAATGACGTCAACTGACAGACATGAATTCCGCCACTTCCGTTCAGTTTTGTCATTCAGTTTATGTATCGAAAAACGAGGACACTGGACAAACCAATGTCCTCGTCAAAAATTTGAACGTTGACTGAAAAACTGCTTTGGACTTCTCAAATTTCTTGAAAAGTCTTCATTGCACAGCTTTCCAAATCGGGTCTAACCAACGATTTTAGCGAGGATATCGCCTTCACGAAGGATCTTGATCTCGTTGCCATCAACTTCGATGTCTGTTCCGCCGTATTTACCGAACAGAACTTCGTCACCAACAACAACGCTCACTGCTGAACGTTCACCGCTTTCCAGCAAACGTCCCGGACCAACAGCAATCACTTTACCACGTTGTGGTTTTTCTTGCGCTGAGTCGGGAAGAACGATTCCACCAGCTGTGGTTTCTTCCGCATCCAAAGCCTGGATAACAACGCGATCATCAAGAGGATTGAGTGTCATCTCGATTTAACTCCTTGACTATCTATTTATGAAGACCGGGTTTCACCGGACAGTTTTTTACTTAGTAAGCTTTCCGTGAGCGAACCTCACGGGGAACCTAGAAGCCGCCCATTCCAGGCATGCCACCCATTCCACCCATGCCGCCCATACCAGGCATTCCGCCGCCCATTCCGCCCATGCCACCCATATCGTGGTGATCATCGTGGTGATGGTCGTCATCTTCTTCGACAGGTTCATCAACGACGATCCCATCAGTTGTCATGAGCAACGCAGCAACACTTGCTCCGTTTTGCAGTGCAGACCGAACGACTTTTGTTGGATCAACGACACCGAATTCAAACATGTCGCCATATTTTTCGTTCAATGCGTCGTAGCCGAAGTTGATGTCGTCACTCTTACGAATGGTATTTGCAACAACAGCTCCATCCAATCCTGCGTTCTCAGCAATTTTACGGAGAGGCATTTCCAGAACGTTTCTGATCAACTGAACGCCGAGACCTTCGTCTCCTTTGACTTTCAGTTTCTTCAGAGCTTCCACGGAACGAAGTAAAGCAACTCCGCCACCTGGAACAATTCCTTCTTCAATGGCAGCCCGCGTTGCAGCGAGTGCATCATCGATCAGGTCTTTGCGCTCTTTCATCTCAGTTTCGGTTGCCGCACCGACATTCACTTGAGCAACACCACCAGCGAGTTTCGCCAGGCGTTCCTGAAGTTTTTCGCGATCGTATTCGCTGTCGGTCGTTTCAATCTCAGCACGAATCTGGGCAGCTCGTCCTTCAACATCGCCTTTCTTACCGCCACCTTGAACGATGGTAGTACTTTCGGCATTGATGCGAACTCGCTTTGCTGTTCCAAGGTCTTCCAGCTGAATATCTTCCAGCTTCTCACCAAGGTCTTTGAAGTAAGCTTTCCCGCCGGTCAGAATCGCAAGATCCTGCATCATCGCCTTGCGACGATCACCATACCCGGGAGCCTTCACAGCACAGACTGAGACGATTCCACGAAGCTTGTTCACAACCAGTGTTGCCAACGCTTCGCCTTCAATGTCTTCAGCAATAATCAGCAATGGCTTGCCAGCTTTTGAAACTTGCTCCAGCAATGGAACCAAGTCACGGGCGTTGCTGATTTTCTCTTCGTTGATCAGCACGTAGCAGCCATCAAGGGCAACTTCCTGCTCATCTTCGTTTGTCGCAAAGTGAGGCGACAGGAATCCGCGTTCGAACTGCATCCCTTCGACGAGTTCAACATCGGTGACCATGCCACGGCCTTCTTCGACCGTAATCACGCCATCTTTGCCGACCTTCAAGAGGGCATCAGCCAGAATCTTGCCGATTTCCTTGTCGTTATTACCTGCAATGGTAGCAACGGTTTCGATTGCCTTCTTGTCGGTCGCATCGACTGGCTTGGCGATTTTCGCCAAGTACTCAGTCACTGCTTCAACCGCCTGCTGCACTCCTCGCTGGAGAGCAATCGGGGCTGCACCGGCAGCAATGAATTTCAATCCTTCTCGATAGACAGCTTCAGCTAACACTGTAGCCGTTGTGGTTCCATCACCCGCGACATCTCCCGTTTTGGAAGCTGCCTCTTTAACGAGTTGAACACCGCAGTTCTCGAACTTATCTTCAAGTTCGATATCTTCTGCGACAGTCACACCGTCTTTGGTGACCTTGGGGGAACCCCAACCTTTGTCTAAGACTGCATTTCGACCACGAGGGCCGAGGGTACTCGCAACGGCGCGAGACAGTTTAGTTACCCCTGCCAGCAATTGTTTGCGGGCGTCTTCATCGAAGCTCAATAACTTGGCCACGGCTGCTCCTCATCCAGCGTTGCAGATGCCAGACTTGACCACACAATATCCAGACACCTCTGACGACTGCCTGAATTGTCACATAAAACATACAGATTCACCAAAGATGCAACCTCTGTGCCAACAGCTTGAGAACACCCGTAAGTTCATTGGAAGCAACAACTTGGATAGAACCACCTCTGAGAATGCCCCGCACTCCCTGCCGAGTTGGCAGAGATTCGTCATTGACTCGGAAGGAGTGACAACCTGACAGTCTCGCCACGGTCAATACTCGCTCACGTACGCTCAGCCAACCACATCCAGTGGACTCCGCACTCCACAGGCACCCTTCTGCAGGACATGCGTATAGATCATCGTGGTCGAGACATCTTTGTGTCCGAGCAACTGCTGCACTGTTCGAATATCTGCCCCATTCTCCAGAAGGTGTGTCGCAAAGCAATGGCGAAATGTATGGCAGCCCACTCGTTTTGTGGTTCCAAGTTTGGTCACGGCTTTCTTAACCGCTTTTTGAAGCGAATTCTCGTGTACATGATGTCGATAGAATGGTCCTTGTGGATTCCGAGGATCTTTGCAGAGCGATCTGGAAGCAAAGACATACTGCCAACTCGGAGAATGCGCAGCCAGCGGGGATTTTCTATCAAAAGCATCAGGCAGCGAAACGCCTGCAGTCCCCAACGCTTCATCCTCTTGAGCCATTGAGATGCTACGCTGAATATGGATTTTCAGTTGTTCAACACACATTTCTGGCAATGGGAGTGCCCGATCTTTTCCTCCTTTACCGTCGCGAACAATGATTTGCATCCGCTTGAGGTCCACATCCTTGATTCTAAGACGACAGCACTCCATCAGTCTCAATCCGCTGCCATACATCAGTTGTGCCATCAGCAAGTAGGTTGGATGCTTGATTTCCGAAAGCAGCGCAGCGACCTCGTCTTGACTCAAGACATCAGGGATTCGAGGCGGACGGCTCGCTGGTTGAACATTGATCGTTCCAAGTTTGATTTCGAGCACATGTTGATAGAGAAAGACAATGGCGCATAATGCTTGCTTTTGCGTCGATGCCGAGACTCGGCGATTGATAGCAAGATGACTCAGAAATCGTTCAATCTCCAGATTTCCCATAGTCGTGGGATGACGCCAGCGACCATCTGAATCCCGATGGAATCGGAGGAACTTCTCAACCCAATTGACGTAGCTGACTTCAGTCCGATAGGCATAACGCATCGTGCGTAGCTTCTCTCGCATCTGATCAAGGAGTTTTGGGCGTCCGTTATGATCACGTTGATGAAAATTCTGTGATTGCCGCTTAGGTTTATTCGACGCAACATCTTGACGCATCACAACTTTCCTCTTTTCTGTTGA
>NZ_JBLWTN010000025.1:0-85541 GCF_048270125.1 Thalassoglobus sp.
TTCTGCCTCGTGGCGAAAAGCATTTTTACTAGGGAAATGCGTTCTTCACGGGCAAACGGTAGAGCAAACTGCTCTAGGTCGAACTGTTCTAAGAGACGATTGGCAGCGAGACTAACATGGAGTCGGCAGCCTGTTGTTGCTCCAGTGGAGTCGGCTCACCTTCTTCAGCCAGAATTGAATCAACAAAGAAGTACAATAGCTGACGGATCTCGTCCGATTCGACAGAATCTGCAAGTGCTTCTGAACGCTCGCGTGACTTCTCGATCAGGCCTTCGGCCTTTTCAAACGCGCCACAGGCAACGAAGATTTTTCGGAGTTTCCCGATTCTCATGAGGTCGTTGCCCGACGATTCGTAGATTTCACGAATCTCGATGCGCTGCTCAGGCGTGGCAAGTTGAAGTGCCAAAGCCAGCAGGACGGTGGGACGCAATGCGAGGGCATCCTGACCGGCAACAAGTTTGTTGTGGTCATCTCCACGCCAGTCTTTCAGGTCGTTCAGGATCTGGAATCCGACTCCAAGTTGGCGACTGAATTGTGGAATCATCTCGCGGTATGGATCGACCTCACCCGCCATCCGCAAGCCAGAAAACAGAGCTGCTTCAAACGCCGGAGATGTTTTTAAAGCGTAAATTTGCAGTGCGTCAAGAGGTGTCATGTCCCAGTCAGGAGAGTCCTGCCAAGCCATTTCAGCCCCTTGTCCATCACAAAGTTTGATGTGAGCTGCGGCCATGCTGTCGAGAATGTCACAGGCGACGTCGCTGCCTAGTTCGTCACGAGACTCGTTGACAAGCCGATACCCCAGACCGATCAGGTAGTCACCGATGTTGATCGCTGGGCCAATTCCCTGAGTCCGATGCAGTGTTTCTCGACCGTAGCGATATAAGTCGTTGTCTTGGATGTCATCGTGAATTAAGGACGCTTTGTGGAATGCTTCGATCGCCATTGCCACTTTAGAAATTGCAGGAGAGAATCGAACAGGATTGTCCCGGTCATGTCGTCCGTTCACAATCTCTCCACCCGTGGCGGCGTCGTAGGCTGCCAGAGTGATGAATGGACGAAACCTCTTGCCGCCATTTGAAAGCCAGTCGTAGGCGATGTCTTCTGTCATCCCGAGTGGCGTTTTGGCCTTCTCAGGTGTGTTGCTGCGAACACGCGGGAGGAGTTCTTCAAACTGGTTCGTGAAGATGTCGACGGAACTCCGCATGAGCGGGACGTAGCTGCGAGTTTCCTGTTCTTCTAATGGCTCGTACTTATCGAGAACTTCCCAGACCCAGGATTCGTCGAGAGATGTGTTTTTGCAGTCGCTTGAATGAAGCGGAACCGCGAATGATGGGACGCCAGCGATGAGGACTTTATCAATCGCTTTTTCCAGGACATTTAAGCAGGCGACGCCAAGGATTCCGTCGACGTATCCTTCGACAATAATCTTCAGGACAATCGGTGACCCTTCAGCAACGAGAACTTTATAACCCAATTGATCAGCTCGGACTTTGTAGTCCGCAATGGAGCAGGCTCCACATTTTTCACAATCCAGTCCAAACTCATCGTAGTCCGCAGGGCACCCTTCTGCGTGCTTCAGGCAATGCGGCAATAGCAGCATCCGTCGCTCGAAAGGTGTCGCCAGGAATTGTCGCTTCCAGAAATAGTTCCCGATCATGACCATGGCAAAGCCGAGATATTTCTCGGGCTGGTCAATCTTCTTCAGGAATTCCCTGCCCCATTGCTCAAGGTCGCTTCGCGTGAACGCATTCGCTTTGTCGAGCGTTTTAGCGAACACTTCGGCATCAGCCTTGATCAAATCGCGGAGCGCCAACGTTTCCGGAACTGCTTTTAAATGAGCAGAACTCTTACGTTTGTTGCGCTTCCGTGGTGTCGGAGCGTCGTCGTGTTGCTTTGCAGTTTTAGTCGTAATGGCCTCACCTGTAGGGGCGGACTCTGCCACAGCCACATCCGTAGAGGGCGCGGACGACGAGTTAGTCGCGATGTCCAACGTCTGCTCCTTTGATATTTTCACGCCGCCAGACGACGACTGTTAATACGGGATCTGACCGCGCAGTCTATATTTTAATGCTCAGTTTTCAGTACTCGAGTGCCCCTGACAAGTCTCTTTTGCTTTTCGTAAGGCACTTGCCGAAAAAATGATGGGGTACAACCGTTCAAAGTACCATAATTTGGCAAAATAGAAACCGATCGGAGTCGTTTCATCGATGGTTTTGGACTCCACGCGGTCGATCAACCAGTGGACTCCCCGAGCGACTTCTGTCGTCGCAACATTTGATGACAACAGAGCTTCCACTGCCAGAGAGGTCTCCTCAACTGACGATGGAGCCCCCTGAACGCCGCCCCAGCCACCATCTTCATTTTGTGCTTCTCGAAGCCATCGTAACCCGTCCTGAGCCGGAAGAGCCTCGATTCGCTCAGTATCTCGATACGCAGCGATGACTTTCGTTGTCCCATACACCGGGTTGATATCCTCCGGAGCATGTTGATTTCCGAACCACAATGGCAACCACGATCCGTCTGGCCGCTGCTGCTTATCGAGAAAACGGAACCCTGCTCGTATCCCCGATTCAATCTCCGACGTGAACGGCGTGAGAGCTTTCACTCTATCGAGGGCACGAATGCAGTGTGCCGTGATGTCTGCTGAACTTCGATCAAACGGGAGAGCTCCCCAACCACGGCAGAAGGTCGGCCAACCGCCGTCGCGATTTTGTAAATCGAGGAGCCATCTCGCGGCATTCTTCAAAGCTGATTGAATTTCGGGCGATGCCTCTTCTTTGGAGAGTGCCAAGACCGCAAGCATTGCACCCGGAGTATCATCTGCATCCGGGACGCCTCCGCTCAAATTGGTCCAGGCCCAACCACCGGGAGCCGCTTGAGTGAAAGGATGGACCTCCTTGTACTGCTGGTCGAGCAACCATTGCAGGATTTTCTCTCGATCTTCTTCAGGCAGTTCCTCGCCCAATGCGTTTACCGAAAGTGTTGTGACCCAGGTCGCCAGATTTGTATCAATGGGCCAACTGCCATCTTCCAGTACCGAGTCTTTCAGGAATCTGACCCCCTCTTCAACGACCGGGTGTGTGGAAAGCCCCTTGGCTGCCAGACTCATTGTGACAAAACTCGTCAACGGAGCAGCTTCCAGGTAGCCCCCCGTTGTTGGTTGGATTCGCTTGAGGATCCGCAAGCTTCGTGGAATGCAGGAATCTCGAAGCCAGCTATGAAGCGGATTCCAGGGCTTTCGGAAATGATGACGCACTTGCCCAATTGCAATCAGAGCCGGCAGTGCGTAACTGACGACTGGAAGGCGAATTGTCGCATAGAACTGGTGTGGTAAGCAGGCGAGTTCAAACGGAAGTGCCGAAACCTCTTTCCAGTCGACTAAGCCAGCAAGCGCACAGTGCGTGAGAATAGGAACGGAAAATGTTTTGTCTTTACCGTACCGTTTGACAACGGCAGCTATCCCGCCCATCTCTGTGATGTAGCGATCCGCTCGTTCGGCAACTTCAGCGTACTCTGCAGTTTGTTCTGTCGCATGAAAAACTGCATGCGAGAGCATGGTCGTCGAAATGTTGCTAAAACTTTTGAGGGTGTCCCCCCAACCGCCATCATCATTCTGATGCCTGCCAAGCCAGGCGAGCCCGTTTTCGATCAATGGAGAGAGTTCCGCAGTGCGCTCCGGATTCCCTTTCACCACCTGATGCAACGCCATCACAGCGGTCGCGGTCGAGAGCGGTGATGTGGAAAGTTTTCCCGTCCAGTGTCCTTCGGAGTTTTGCTCACGAAGTAACCGCTCGCGGACGGACTCAAATGCTTGCTGAAGTCGTTCGGGATCGACTTCAATTTTGTTAGACATGACCATCGGCAAGTTTGGAAAAAATCATTCGTCCCGCACTGTTTTGGAGAACACTGGTAACAACGGTATCGACTTCTTTGCCCATCTCGCGAGTCCCGTTTTCGACGACAACCATCGTGCCATCGTCCAGATATCCAATACCCTGCCCTTGCCCTTCACCATCCTTGATGATGCGAATGCGGAGTTGCTCGCCAGGAATGAAACGAGGTTTCAGTGCATTGGCGACATCATTCAAGTTCACAACATCAACACCCTGAACACCGGCCAGCTTATTCAGGTTCACATCATTCGTTACGAGTCGACCGTTAATCTCGATGCACAGATCGACCAATTTCTGGTCAACTGTTTTCTCTCGATCTTCAATCGTTTCGTGAACTTTGATCTCGACTTTCGGATCCTGCTGAAGTCGTTTCAAGACATCCAGTCCACGACGACCACGACTCTTTCGAATTTTGTCTTGGCTGTCAGCGATGTCCTGAACTTCCTGCAAGATGAAACTCGGCACTATGAATTGAGTTTCAACAATATTGGTGTCGATCAGATCAGCGATTCGACCATCAATCAGCGCACTCGAATCGAGGACCATGGGTGATCCCCCTTTGAGTTCGCGAGAGAATTCCACGTACGGAATCACAAAGCGAAACTGATCCTTGGTTTGCAGCAAAAAAGTGATGCAGACATACGGCATCATCAAGATCGCCATCAGTGTGACAGCTCCACGGAATGCTGCACCATCGGCATTCATGGACTCAAGCATCGCGAACAGCGGAGCCAGCGCAAGGTTCAACAGATACGTCAGCAGCACACCAATTAACAAGCCAAAGTAAATCGCCGAGATTACCTCGACGCGCTTGCGGGGAATCAGGACATCAATCAATAAGATTGAAAGCATGATGAGCAGCATCACTGAGAATGACGCAACCGGATGGGCTTCAACGAATGGAGGAGCGCCGGAGTTTTGTGTGAAGGCAAAGGTGGCCAGTGCCCCAACGCAAATCAGAATGTAAATTGCCCGGATTATGAGAAGCAGCATTATGGTAGGTTATCTATTTCTGAAGGCTTGGTGAAGGTTGCCCGACAAGTCTGTTGAACGTAGTAGTGAAGGCCAATGTGCATGGGAGCAATTGACCTCACGAAGGTGAGTTCAACGTCCTGTACATGGCATCGGCCGGCAACCAAGCGGCGCAAAGTCTTGGACGCATCTTACGTTTGCCCGCACAGAAATTCTACAGCACAACCTTCAGACAGAAAAAAAGCAGCGACTCAAACGAGCCGCTGCTTAGGGTTTTAAGCTTTATTCAACCTCATTCGCTCTCACAAGGGCTGAAATCAAGGTCGTCGTTCAAGTGAAGGACGGGCGTTTCAGAAGTTTTGTGAGCCTTCCTGAGTCTGCTCTACGCTGAGCTGAGAGGACTTTCGTAATCCCAGCCTCCGCAGAGAGTGCTTTTCTGTGATGAGTCGCTCATCCCGCGAGATGCAAAAGCGTCCATCAATTCGAAAGAAGCTCTTCACATTTTGTCTCGTGGCGAACACCACAAGTGTTGAAAAATCTTAGTAATCGTTGTTGCTCAGGATTGCCTGACCGTATCGGTTTCCGTTGGAGGAGACCAAACGGATGTAGACTGTACCATCAATGTTCTGTGAAAGGTTTCGTCCACTTCCGTCTCCGAAGATCACATTCACAACACCTGGGTGAAGCGAACTTGGACGTGGGCTCGCACCCGGAGTGGCCAATCCGACTTGATTATTAATTTTGCTTGACTCAAGGAGTGGAGTTCCTGAATTTGCGATCAATGCAGTCGCCGGTGCTGGTGGAGATGATGAGTCTCCAAAACCGCCAGGTGTTGCAAACGAATCAGGATGTCCACTTGCCTCTGCCATGCGAACTGCAAATCCGGCAGCACCAAGTCGGTACCCAGCAAATCCACCGTTTCCAAGTCCAAACGTGTAAGCTCCGAATGTATTGGTCACAGTTGAGTTGTAGTCAGGAGTGTCAAGGTTTTCGCTCAAGAAAATCGTTTGGCTCAAGCCATCCCCAGCGGAAATTTTGTCGATCGTGTTTTCAAATCCGGCTGGAGCAGCCCCGAATGGAGAACCATTAAAGTCGAACTGCGTGTAGAAGAAGGCGCCGGTTGCAGCTGTTACATTCACATTCTGTGAATCACTCGCTGCCCCGCCAATTGCAGGCCAAATGTAACTGTGAACCTGATGGCCGATGCTGTTGGCAGCCCAGTCCGAAGAGGTCGCGTATCCAGCATTCACCACGTATGACATAGCGCCATTAGCCCCATCGTTCGGGTCGTCTGGACAAACATAGACATCGATATTTGTTGACATCAATGTGTGTCGTCCGTTTCCGGAAGGACGAAGTGTACGGTCCAGCAGGCGGTCGTAAAGAGCACGTTGTTCGAGGTTGGGAAGGAGATGGACAGCCCAGGAAGCTGGTCCCCAGTCACCATCAGCTGCAAGATCTTCTTGAATTGCTAATCCACCTGCGAGCGGTGGAAGTTTTCCGCGGTTGTCGGTGGCGTAGCTTTGCATCGCAATACCGACGTTTCGCATGTTGTTGAGACACTGCGTACGACGGGCAGTGGCACGGGCTTGCTGGACACCTGGAAGAATCAGGGCGGCCAAGGTGGCAATAATCGAGATCACGACGAGCAATTCGATCAGCGTGAATCCGCTGCGTCGTCGCGAATCTCGGGACTTCCCTTGGACAGGGGTGAAACGAATTCTCATTTTAAATCTCCAGATGTTCAGGCTCGACACATCCGTTAGAGGAATGCACCGTCGAGAGGAAATGTCGTGGTCGCTGGCGAGGGTGAGAAGGAACAACGAATACGACGAAATGAATAATTGATGTTAGTTCAACAAGTTTCTTGAAAATATATTGAGAGAGGCGAAAACCTGACTCAAACTGTTTTGGCTCATGCTGCATTTCAAACCAGCTTGAGTCTCTGCTGAGATGACACTCATGCAAAATGAAACAACGTTTCGCCGCTTCTGCTTGTTAGGCCTTGCATTATGACATCTACAACTCTCGATCGAAAGTGAAAAAACAACAAGAACTCGTTGTGTTCATCACCTTCTGAGGAAATTAACACTTACGCACAACAAAAGATATTCTTTAGTCATGCAACTTTCAGGCCAGACAATAGAAACTACGTCATTCGTCACCATTTTGCTGGACGTAAGTCCGATGTTGTCGGATCGGGCAACTTCCATCACTTTCTGGCCTAGTTACTAGAAACGTGAACAAAGCACGTTTCTCAACAGACTTTTCAAAATTTTTGAAATTTTCAAAGTCTGTTCCAATGTCACCATCAGTGGCCGCCCCAACGTCTGGGGTAGTCATGAAGATGCGCTTCATAAACTGTTACGGCAACAGTTGACGGTGAATAATAAACTTCCGGAAATCAAACGTCCCTCGATTCGGGTCATACGCCTCCTCAATCCGAGACATATCAACCACACAAAACATCCGATAACGTGGCAGGTCGCCAGCGACATCGCCGAGTTTGACGTTTCCACCGTTAATGTGGGCTTCGTGTAAGTCGATTCCGACCCACATTGCGAAAACATGTGAACGGGTCGTACTGTTATTCGCGACCTTGGCAAGAATCCGCTGTCGGGTGTGGTAGTCAATCGTATTGGTTCCCACATCGGTGGTCGGACGAGCTTCAAAAATGCCGAGTGAGTTCAGGTCAGGCGGGTTGTTGTTGATGTTCCTTCGCAGGATCGTGTGTTGACGACTCTGGTTAGGGCTACCGGGGTGCACGTAACCTAATGGGCGAAACGGTCTCGCCTGGTGTGAGCCTGGCAGCGATGTTCCACCTGCACGCCGGACATCCCTTGAGTCCTGAAACTCATCCATCCAGTCGCGAAGTGGCTCGATGAAGTCTTGTGTGGGGCGAGCGGCAAGTGGATCGTGATGGACTGTATCGTCAATCAAACCAGCCAGAACATGCTCATGACGAATCATGTTCAGATTGACACGACCAGGTGTGCGACGTTGCCAGTAGAGATCATTTTTAATGACATCTTGAGTTCGTGGAGGTGTCTCGATGAAATTTAACAGACGACTCCAACGCTGATCGGTAGCGAGGAACCGTACCTGAGCAACACGCGACGCCTCGAGTGTATCGTGATTCGTATTTTCAGTCAGGTTTCCAATCACGCCTCCATTGATCAACCGCAAGTAGTCTGCTGCTGCACTGGTTGATCCTGCACTGCGATTTCCGTAACGCGGAATTGAAAGTAACTCGATCACAGAAGAAAAGTCGCGATCGAAATGGGGTTGCCAGAACCAGAATTCCACATCTCCAAAATCTTCAATCCATCGCTGATTGGCACGATTCTTATTTGGATGCGTCGCTGTTCGGAGTGTGTGATTGCGTTCTGAGTTATTTGGGTCAGTTCCGGAGTCATCAAAAAATGGATGGTTATCACTATCGTGGGTGTATGGGTGCAATCGTTCCTGGCTATGCATCCCTCTCAACTCAGCTTGCAACTGGGACTGATTTGGAGAAATCGGAGCAGTGTGTGTCGAGAGGAAACGGTTGCCGGATTGACGGAAATCATTAGGAGCGACTCTAAATCGGTCCACTTCGATCCAGTCACTTTCTCCTGCTCCCTGGCCACGCAAATTTCTGCGACGCTGAAGAAGCAGCGTGAACTCTGGGCCAGAAGCTCCGCTGACTGTTTGCTCGACCAGCGTCGAACCAGTGTAGGTGCTTGAAGCATCTTTTCCGCCGAAGGTGCGGAAGTCTTCGTGAGGAAACCCGGTTCGTGGAGTTAAGTCGAGGTCGACGACAGGATCGGGCGTTTGATTATTATTCGGGATCTGTACTGTCGTGTTCGATTTGGGATAGATCAGTTGCAACGGGCTCGAACTCTGATCGTCATCGATATTGACATAGAACTCACTTCCAATCGAGTCTCCAGAACCGTTCACGACAGTTCCATCATGACACGCGAGCAAGAAGTTTTCGCCTGCTGGAATGACACGAGCCGTCCCGCCTGCATCTTCCTTAAACTCCACAGCCATGTCGACCACTTCATTTCCTCCAACTGTTGAGACGCGAGCAATTCGCCAGGACTCATCGTTGAGGCTGATGTCAAACGGGCTGAGGTTTCGAAGTTCCATGTACAGGAATCGGTGACCATTTCCACCAACCCCGGTATCGTCATGCAGTGTGCGACCAGAGTCAGACGCAATGACATCTGTTTCGATCAGCATGACTTCGCTGAATGACAACTTTTGTGATTCAATTCCATAGACAGCCTCAGTGGGGGCATTGTCCCAACCATCCGACAGATCAGGATCGTAAACAAACTCTGTGATCACATCGTCGCGGTCCAGTGCATCGACGTAGTTGACTGCAAACTGTGCCATCTCTCTAGCAACATCGGGGTCAATCGCAACATTTACCGGGCTTGTGGCAAAGTCAGGGTCGATGTTCATGCCTGTGCCGTCATTCCCAGCGAGTGTATACAGCAGCACGTAGATATCACGGGCCAATCGCTGGCGGTCGTAACGTGCCCACCACTCCTGAACAAATGGGTCTGTCGAAATATCTGCAAAGGGTGGAAGTCCTGTCCCATCTAAAACGTTGTCGTGAGGGATGGCAGTGTTGAGATACGTTTCCGTTCCGAGCGGTGCCCCTGCACCGTTGTAAAACTCGATGGCGTGCGGGACGAGGTTGCGATATTGAGGGTTTGAATTGTCGTCAAAGGCGTCGTTCGCAGATGTGTCGAAAATCGCATCATCGGAAAGAATCCGGTTCAGATGCAGCTTGCGTTGCGGGAGCGCACTATTCTGGTTCGCCCAGCCGGTATTTCGAATGGTCAGCAAACGCCGGATCTCAGGCCGAAACGGGTCACGTGGTGAGATCGCTCCATTCTCATGACGAGATGGCTGCACTGTTCCAAATTGTGGTGGGAATCGGTCGTCGCCATCTAAGTTGTCATTAAATTCCCAGGCGCGCTCGCCTGCTGAGGAAGGGAAAGGCGAAAAGGCAAACTGCAGGCGGTCCCAACTCTCGGTCGTGAATTGAGAGCGAATCTTGCTGGCCTGTCGATTGAATTCAAAGTTGAACGGAGCCAACGCTCGCAAACGTGAAGTCGATTTCGTTCCCGACCAGTCAGACTCCGAAAGATGCATCGCTGCGATTTCTGACGGTGCAAAGCGTGCGTCATGGAGATCCGGGAAAGCAAGATCGACAACCCGCTCATCCTCTTCATCAACGAGCATATCTGTGCTCGATTTCTGCAAAGCTCCTACTGAAATCGCATCGCGATAGGTGAGATAGTTTGGGTTCCCGCTTCCCTGATTTTGCCATGCTCCCTGAGCGGGATAACTTGGCCAGCGCATGGGGTTGTTGGTCAGCCCGCCTGCTTCGAGGATTCTCTCACCAATTGTGCCGACGCCCATTGTTCGATACACGATCGACGCCACGTTAGTCGGGGTGCCCAGATCTGGAATGTGATTTCCAGTCCCGCCGAAATCGAGTGGATGCACAAACGGAGGAATATCAACACCAATCGAAGGATCCGTATAGAGGACTCCCCCACCGGGAGTTGTTCCAGCATTACTGTCCTCGTCCTCATCAACACGGTCGTTCCCGGGAGCGTTAAAACGTCCCATTGCTGGCGTTGGCCCTTCGTTATTCAAGCCTGTCAAAAGTTGACCAGCATCCAACCCGTATCGGCCGGGGACAACTCCGTTCAGACGATCAGTTCCACTGGTCGCCATGTATCGCAGGTCGCTGGGATTAAAGTCCGGACGACCAAGGGAGATCATTGCCCATTCCAGATTGGCTGTTGTGAGGTGATTGAATGAGCCTACGCCAATCCTGTTTACAGGCGGGTCAACAAGAGACGTTCCATCAAATCGACGAGCCGCCATACCACGATGCGGGAATGTGATGTAGCCTTTGAGGGTGTTATCCTGTTCGATAAAGTCCGCACTTGACGGGTCGGCATACATGGCGATTAAAGGATTCACTTCCGAGGGGGTCAGCCCCAGATTCGAACTGTGAACCCAGGTCGACTTGTTGCCAATGTGCTCATAAATGCCTGCCTCACCGGTCGACACGCGTGATCTGCGAACAAAGTCCGACATGTTTCCATGAACATTGGTATTCAGCAAGCCGTCGAGATCGGTGATCTTGAACGAATAGACCGGCACGACCTGACGACCATTCGGAAGTTCCACCATCGGGTGATCCAGATCGACAAGAATCGATTCCTTAAGACCATCGCCATCCAGATCGACATCCAGTTCATAACTTGAAGTCGCGCCATCCCAAACACCCAATCTTGGATTAGGAAACGGGAAAGGTTCAATTAAGCGGTCCTGGTCCCCACTCTGTGCGTTCTCTCCATTGGCATTTGTGACATAGCGATCGGTCAGGTTGCGGTGCGGACGCATCACACGGTTCGCCGAACCTGCGGTGTACCAGTCTGCAAAAGTGAATCCTGGTTCAACAAAATATCCCGGTAAAGCAAACGACGGTTTAACGACTCGTTCCCCGGTGATGGAATCGACATAATCCAGTGAGAGGAACAAGCTGTTGATGTCGGGGTAGGTGTAACCCGCAGCTGGGTTGAAGTCGAAGTCAGTGACCGTTCCCAACAGGTCTGATCCCCCATTCGTCAGGCGGCTGAAATTCACGATGAAATTCGATTCATCATGAGTCGGAATTCCATCGCCGTTGTAATCAAGGTCGAACGAAGTCGGTCCTGTTGAAGTGACCGTGATCCCGGTTCCGGAATACGGATGTGCTTTGAGCGGAGCTCCATCTGGGGTGAGCGGCCCCATGATGTGTGCTGCCAGCGACCAGCGACTCCCATACAGTGCACTGTTTGTGTAGGTCGAGGGGGTACTCACGAGGACTTGTTGGAGTCCGAAATCGAAAACCGGGTCCGGGTCGAATTCTAATGGCTTCTTCGTGGCGAAGGTTCGGGAAGAGACCAGTTCCTGTTGGGTCCAGCTATAGAAGAACAGACCGATCACCACGAGCGTGGTCATCAGCGAGACGACCATGATGATCACCGCGCCCCCATGTCGACGGGAAGCCGGGAGCACTGCTGCCTTCGCAGAGTGATCAGCTCGATTCTGTTTGGAAATATGATTATGGAGCAACATGTTCTTCTCCCTCTCGTAAGTTTCAGAACTGAGCCGAGTCCTTGAAATTGACCTCTTCAACATTGATCGCTTCAACACTGAGGAAATCCTTCGTTTCATAGGTTGTCGGTAAGGTTCTTGACGCCGAGAGATTCTGAAAGGAACCGAACGGTTCAAAATGGACTCAAGTCGCTCTGCTATTCCACAAATGAGTGAATAACAGAAAGCTGACGGACAAGCCCGCTGCGTGTATCGCGAAAGCGTAGTGTGACTCGTATCGCTTTAAGAGGTTTTCGATTGTCAATACATTCCCAAGTGACGGTTCCGTCTTGAATAATCGTTCCGGGAATCGGTGGGAACTCAGGTTTGACATCACCCGTTGTACCACCCGTTGAGGTGCGTCGATAAATCATGCTTCGGCGAACCGGTGAAT
Organism: Thalassoglobus sp.; assembly: GCF_048270125.1. Taxonomy (NCBI): domain Bacteria; kingdom Pseudomonadati; phylum Planctomycetota; class Planctomycetia; order Planctomycetales; family Planctomycetaceae; genus Thalassoglobus; species Thalassoglobus sp. The sequence goes on from NZ_JBLWTN010000025.1 coordinate 12,415, forward strand.
TCTGAGACAGCACCGGCACTCCGAGAACTGAGGGGGGCGAACTGCTTGTGGCTGCCCAGGTCCCTAAGCTTGACGTGTCAATAAAATATTCAGTTGGAACGGTACCACTGGCATTGGGGTGGAACGTGTCGTAAGTGTCATTCGACGGAAGATCGAGGAAGGTATCCGTGTCGAAGTCATACACTTCCACGTTAAAGGCTTCCACATGTGTGAGGATGATGTCCTCTCCGAAACGTGAACCATTAGAGAGTTGATCGATAACGTAATCGCCGTCCGAGTCGGTCAAGTCACCACGCTGGTAAGGATCGTTAGCTGTGGTCGGTTGGATGCCTGGGTATCCAAAGTTTGGGTCAGACGTTTCTGCGTGCGTGAAGCGACCGAAGTAAACTCCGTTGCTGTCGTTTTCAAAAGAGGCTCCGTTCGCCCGGAATCCAAATCGATTTTTCGGTAAGGCAATCGGCCAGTTGGAAACTCCACGATCATTCGCAAGTGAGTCCACCGAATGGAACCACAAGACGTCATCACGACGGGTCGCTGAGTAATCGAAATCGGTATAGAAATTTGATGCGGTATAGTCTGGATTGCTGGGAGTCCGGAATCGTCGGGTGCGACCGACTCCGATGGTCGGCTGGCCATCTTCGCGAATAGCTGAATGGATTGGGTCTCTGAGTAACAGAAGTCGGCGATACAAGTTTCCTCCGCGAAGGAAGTAACAGACCTCGGCAGCTGAGGAGGCTCCCAGGTCGTTCCCGGAAATTCCATCATCTTTTTCAGCTTCGTTGGTAATTCCCAAGTTGGCCGCTTTGCCAATAAATCGATTGGAGCGTCCACGGTCATCCTGATCACCACGCTGCCCACGTTTGAGCTGGATCGTGAATTGCAGGATGTCATCGGTGTCGTTCGTGTCACTGTTTTCAGCGATGAAGAAATATCCCCGCTGATTGACCGGGTCGATAATCGGTTGATCCCCGTTATCGATCGGAACAATGCCCTGCAAATCTCCATAAGGAAACGATGGTTGACGATAGGTGAGTGCTTGCAGATCTTTCCGTAGAGTGGTGACCACCGACCGGGCTTTCTGATCGTTGTTCGCCAGCCCACGTTGTTCAGTAATGGAACCGACCGCTGAACCGTAAATTTGCGCGAACATCAGCATGATCAAAACAACAAGCGCCGTCGCAACAAGCATCTCGGTCAGGGTGAACCCCGATCGCTGCTTGTTCGAATCTGGTCGAGTTGTGTGATGGTATTGATTCATAATGTTCTACAGTTCAAAGATCTCAACAATCCCAGGCAGGAAAATTGCTCGGCCAACGTCGCTGGAGTTTCCGGTATTGACTGTGATTTGTTCGACAGCGCGATCCAGCGTGATGAGTGCACGTTCGTTGTCCGCGTCCAGTGTGATGACCGACATTCGATACCAGATGACTTCACGAGCATCGAAAAGGTAATTGCCTTCGCGTAGTAGCGGTTGTTTTTTACCAGCCCATGAGATGAGCACCTGATTGTCTGTCATAGACATGGCTAAGGGAATGGCTGTCGCATCGACTTCAGATTCATCGTTGTAACCTGAATTTCCGAAATTCGCCTTGAACACCTCTTCATCTTCAAAGCTGAATGAGCGGTTGAAGAGAATGACGGCAGAGACTTTTGGCTGCACATATTCGTCAGGTCGACGAACAGTGAGGATATAGCTGTATCTTGGTGCAAACGCTTCGACACGTACTGTGCTGACCTCTGCTAGAGAGTTCAGGTTTGCTGGAAAGTTCTGTCCCGCCGGAACGAAGATCGTCTGACCTGAGATATTGTTGATTGAACGTGATGCCGACTGAGTTCCATCTGCTGAGACGACGACCAGCCGCTGATCTGTTGCGTTCACGCTCTCAAGCGGGACGGAAGCAGGAAAGGTGACAGATGTGGCATTGATCGCAGAAGGAGTCTCATTGAGTGCAATTGTCCAGCTGTCGGGCTGGGTGAAAAACGGGCGAGCAGAAACATAATCAGTGAATCCTCCTCCGTCAGTTCGCGCCAATCCTGTGACAATAGTACCGGAATTGTATCCGAATGATTCCCTTCGAAGGCCTGTCGTTGTGCCGTCTCGGAATCGACCGAGCGGGTCAACAACATAATTGCTCAAAGCAACACGTTGCCAAGTGACTCCGCCATCATTCACGTTAGCACCAGTCGTTAACCATTTCGGTTCTGCAGCACCGGAAGTCCCACCGGCTGTACAGCGATAAGCGAGATTCGGTTGCGGAAAAAGTTGTCCCGACTGAATTCGTGGCCAAACCAGATCGTTCACATTATAAGGCTTGTTTGATTCCCATTCTCCTGTCCACGGATCATTGGCAGATACTCCCGGCGGTCTCAGAATGTGAGGCGCTGTCCGGACAATGTCGACAACGTTGTCTGCCAATATTTTTGAATTCGTCAGCTTGGTCGCTTGGATCGAACTGAGAAGTGAGACCGGGAACAACGTAAAGACAGAGACGATCCCGACGCTGAAAATCAACAGCGAGACCAGAACCTCGGTGAGTGTCGCACCTGTACGAGTGGGTTGGGTTGTCGTGGGAGTATTCTTCATCAGTTCGACTCCCGTCCAAGACGTGCGTAGTAATAGGGCTGCGTTGCGATATCGTTATTAAACCCGTTTGTCAGTGACCCGGAAATTGTGGGGTCGATATCAGTAATGATAATGCTGCCCGTTTGAGTAAAGATCGTGAGTGCTTTGTGATCCTTCTCCGGATCAGCAGGCAGAATGAAATCGGGGTAGGTGGCGATTCCAGAGTAGTCGTAAGTCAGGGCTCGTTGGCGAAGGGGAAGAGCCAGAATGACATCGCTGACGTAGGCGATTCGAAAATTGATCACCCCTTCTGATTTCAGGTTGCCTGCTAATGTCCCATCGGGACTGAACAGGATATCCATGCGGTTCGAGCCTTGAGCATACCCTGCAGAAAAATCAAAGAGGCCGTTGCCGTTGGCGTCGGGCTCGGAACCCATCGTGTCGAGTGTTCCGTCTCGGTTTGTGTCTTCACGGGCACGCCAGCTTTCCGGAACGCGTGATCCATCCAGGTCGATGCAGGTGAGTGGATCGAGCAGAATCGGGTCTTCACCTTCCAGAATGGTCGGCTTAAGTTCGAGGCGGTATGGCAATTCTTCTGTACGAGCGGGAGTTGCTGTAAGAGTTGGTGCTGGTGACCATCCTGCAAGAGTGGTGTTCCATGAACTCGGCTCGAAATGTTCGATGATTCGCCAGCGATTGATCGGTCCCAGGTTGTTTCGCAGAGTGAACCAATTCCCCGAACCTGCTGGAACTTCGATGCGATATCCGCCGACGGTGTCGTCAAATGCGCCAATATCTTTAAGATTGTTGAGGCCAGCTGAGTCGAATTCAATCTCCCAAAATCCGGCAGTATTCCAGACCGCCTGGACTGTGCCGCGTGTGTGGTAATCACTTGCACCGACATAGATCATGCTCTTCACGATGCGGGGATCGTTCTCATCAAGAATCAGACGCAGCCCACGGACCTGACCGTCAGCGACCGCTCGCGAGCGGGCTCCTTCCAGAGCATTTTTGAATGTACTGATGCTGTTACTCACGCGGTCCCCATCATTGAGTGTGAATGCACTCACTGTCAGGGTCGTCAAGATGACCAGAATCCCGATCGCGACGAGCAACTCGACAAGTGTAAATCCACGACGAGAGTTCGCTTCGGATGAGATCGATTCAAATTGTCGCAGCGAATTTTTCATTCTGTTCACTAAGACCTAAATGGTTGCTGCTGAATAATTATTGCTGAGTATTTCTGTTTGTGATGTTATCGCGAATATCAACCGCTCCAGATGTCGACTCAACTTTTGCCAGTCGATCAGCTGTTTGCGGCGGGCCGGGTGATGTCGCTGTTGATGTTGGTTCTCCTAATCCGAGAACGCCATCCGGTCCAGCGGAAACGAGAAGTGGAACGTAATAAGTGCTGGGAATGTGGTAGTTGAATGTGCTCATGGCAACACGGTTTACGACTGATCCGCCCGGTGTGTATTCGAAGTTACTGTCCCCCGAGGAAAACTGGCTTGCCAGCAGGCCGCTTGGGTCGAGTGGGTCACGGTCCAGCGGGCCGCTTAAACTCATGTCGTTAGGAAGTCCCGCGATGAGAATGCTGGCATTGTTTCGCGTGGGGGCAACTGATGTGTCTCCATCATCACGGAACAGGTGTGTCGGAAAGTTGTAGAACCGAAGTGGCTGACCCCAGTCGTCGATCAGTTCGTCAAGTCCGTTACCGTCGCTGTCCTGCAGGTGTGCCTGATTGATGTTGTCCATTTCCAGAACAGGCATCGGGTATGACTTCCCACCAGGAATAACCTGAACACTGCTTCCCTGCGTCATGGCGAATAGGAATAACTCCGAGCCTGTGACACTACTGTCATCCGATGCCGAAGCTCCTCCCTTCGATGTCCACGCGCTAGCAAGAGGGGGGTTATCGCCAGTCGTCGACAGGTCAACATCAAACCCTCCTAAATCTTCCGGACGCTGCGGGAGTGCCTGGCGGTACATCAGTTTGCGGATGAGGAACTCTGCTTCTTTTTCATCCACTCCGGAATTTAAGGCTGCCAGTTTTTTCGCTTCGACACTGACGTCCGCTTCCAGCACGGCGTCGTAACGGGCCTGGATAATGGAATCGATCTGGTTGATCGTGGTCCGGGTTGCCACCCCTTTGGATGCTCCGAGTAATCGCCCCAGAGCAGGAACAAGGAGGGCGAGCAGGATTCCGATGATCATCATGACCACCAGAACCTCCATCAGTGTGTAACCACGCAATGAATCGACACTGCGCGATGAACCGGCACTGTTACGAGTTGTGCGAAATTGTTGTTGACGATTGAACATATCGATTCTTCATCAAGTCCATGACGGGTAAAGGCCTGCTCGCCTGGCTTAGCTGGCGTCTAAAACTCCACCGGAAAAGTTCGTGATGTTGTCCTTCTGAACACCATCAGCGAAGCCAGTAAACCCCTCATCTTTGTCATAGCTTCCGCCTGTCCCGTACTGGGTATCAGCCCCCGGAGAGATGATCTGGAAACTGTTTTTATTGTAAGGAATAGCCGCAGCTGTTCCCTCAGTTGACGGATCACTTTGGAGATAAACCCATGTCGGTTCGGTGATCGAAGAGGACGCCAGGTTTAAGTCTGTGTGAGCAAAACTACCGTTCACGTTGTACCCTCGCCCCTCGTACGAGCTGGCATACAAATATGGAGACGTTTGCCCAGGCAGGGTATCCAGATACTCAGGCATGTTTCGCAAAATGTTTGCAGGTGGTGAGTCGGAAACATCAACCAGACGAGAGGCATCAAACTCGAAGAACGGACCCACTCGAGTTCCGGACCCGCGAGCAAATGGCATTTCCGGATCGGTCGAAAAACCGAGCGGAAACCATTTCGTCACAGGAGCTGATCCACTTCCGAGAACCCCGGTTGCCCCTCGTATCGAAGCTCCAGTTGCATCTTCGGTAGCACAGACTCCTCCCAGGAAGAAGACCAGGCACTCTGCTCCGCGCAAGTCGATCGGATCAGAGTCAGTCATCCCATTCCCGTTGATATCGAGTTCGCCAGCTGTCGGCGCATTGGCGTAAGTGAAGTCAAAGTTAGGCCAGACCTGACGGATGAACGCTTTACTCTCTCGGGTCCGCAAGTCTGTGTTCGACCAGTTGCTGGAGTCTTCATGCAAGTAGATTCGACTCGGTGGCTCAACGCCATATTTCAGTTTGAATTCGCCGATTGCTTTGGCGAGATTGCTGATCTCTGATGTCACGGTGGCATTTCTGGCTGTCGTAATTGCCTTGCTGATCGCGGGGAAAAGCAGTCCGAGCAAAATCCCGATGATGACGAGCACAATCATAATTTCCACGAGCGAGAAGGCTCGCCGTGTTCGTTGAGGCGCTGTCGGTCGAGTCATTGACTGACAGTTGCGATATTTTTTAGTTTGTCTTTGCATGGCTCGACTCCATTGAAACCGGCTGACCGGGTGTTGCGAAACGCTACGAGTCTGCATTGCTTCGCTGTGGTGGTTGTTTTGTGTTAATCCGCTTTTCGCCGGTAGTGGCTTCTTAATGTAGGTAACGCATTCGCTGTGCCAAAGGTTGGCCTGGGCTCAGGGATTCAGGGGCAATCAGCAAAGTCCTTGTTGCCCCCGAATCGACTGGTCTGATCAGGAGAGTTCGTTGAGAAGTTTCACCAACGGCATGAACAGGGCGATCACGATGAAACCGACGATCAGCCCCAGGACGACCACCATGAGTGGTTCAAGCAAGCTGATCAAACCTTCGACGAGCACAGCGACTTCTTCGTCGTAGATGTCCGCGACTTTGTAGAGCATGTTGTCGAGCGCACCGGTTTCCTCACCGACATCGACCATGTTCACCACAAGGTCATCTGTGATGCGGGTCTCTCGAAGTGGAACCGCCATCGATTCCCCTTCGCGAATGGAAGAGTAAATGTGATCGAAGGCCTTTCGGAACACTTCGTTCCCGGCTGTATCCCGGGCAATGGAGAGGGCCTCCAAAATCGGAACCCCGGACGCGATCAACGTGCCTAACGTTCGACACGTTCGCGCAATCGTCGACTTCTGTATGATCTTCCCCAATATGGGTATCTTGAGCATGATCCTGTCTACGATGTACGCCCCCGTCTTGTTCTTCTTGATGAGCTTCACCATCACAAAGAGCGTGAACGGAATCACCGGGATCAGGTACCAGTAGCTCACGACGATATCACTCGTCGAGATGAGCACTTCAGTGATCGCTGGCAGTTCCACACCGAAGTCGAGGAAGATCTCCTTAAACTTCGGGATAATCCAGTACATGATGAAACCGACAATCCCGGTCGCGACGGTGATCACGGCACAAGGATAAATCATCGCACCTTTCACTTTTCGCTTGAGTGATTCGGCACGTTCTTTGAATTCGGCAAGACGCTGAAGGATGACTTCGAGTGCTCCCCCTGCCTCTCCCGCTTTCACCATGTTGACGTACAGGTTGTCGAACGCTTTGGGCTGTTTGGCCATCGCTTCCGACAAGGTGTTTCCAGACTCGACGTCTTCAATCACACCCATTAAGGAGTTCTTGAGCGCCCCCGGTTTCTCCTGACCTTCAAGAATTCGCAGGCTTCGCAAAATCGGCAGTCCAGCATCCTGCAACGTCGAAAGTTGCCGGGTGAACATGGTGAGTTTTTTCGCACTCACTCCACCGATTGTGAAGGTCTGCTTCTTTTTAGGAGCCTGCTTCTGTTTATCAGCATCGTCCTTCTTTTTCTTCTTGGTCTTCTCGGCAATTTTCGTGACATAAAACCCTTTCTCACGAATGAGGGTTTGTGCCTCTTGCTCCGAGGGAGCCTCGATGGTGTCTTTCACCTCGAGACCGGTATTGTCCATGGCTTCATACTGAAAGACTGGCATGACGCTGATCCATCTTCAGGACAGAAAATGATCACCAGGTGGCGATCGTAGATTAAAATGTTCAGACAGCAGTTGAACGCGAACAGGTTTGTACAGCTGTTGTCTGATTGTCAATAAATTGGTTTTGTGTGAACTGATCCTGAAACCCGAAGTTGCTCTCTCGAACATTGAGAAAAGCGACTCCACCCAAGGTTGTCGGACTGGTTCTGATTTGATCCGCCGAACGGCTGAGCAGAACGTTGATTTGCTTTCGATTTCCGCGTGACGGACCCCGATGATTTCAGGGGATCACTCAATATCCTCCATGACCGTTTCCCGAACGACTTCATCGATAGTGGTGACTCCGTCGAAAATGAGTTTCAACCCTGCTTCACGCAGTGTTGTCATTCCATGGGTTCGTGCGAGATTACGCATTTCATCCACAGAAGCGTTGGAAGAAACCATGTCCCGGATGTCGTCGTTGACTTCCAGGAGTTCGTAAAGGCCGGTTCGACCTTTGTAGCCAGAGTTGTTACACCGCTGGCAACCTTTTCCGTAGTAGAAGCTGTATTTTCGGGCCTGCTCGATGGGGAGTTGCAACTCCATCAGCAGGTCATCACTCGGTTCGAACTCGGTTCGACATTCGGTGCAGATGCGGCGGACCAATCGTTGCCCGAGGACCGCTTCGACCGTCGCTGTGATCAGGAACGCCGGGACTCCCATGTCGCGCAAACGAGTGACCGCTGACGGTGCGTCGTTGGTGTGCAACGTGGAGAACACCAAGTGCCCTGTGAGTGCCGACTGAATTGCGATTTCAGCAGTTTCGTAATCCCGAATTTCTCCCACGAGAATTTTATCGGGATCATGCCGAAGAATCGCACGCAGGGCAGCTGCGAAGGTGACATCAATATCAGAGTTGATCGGCACCTGAATCAGCCCATCGATGTCGTATTCGATCGGGTCTTCAGTGGTGATCAACTTTGTTTCAATATCGTTGAGTTCATTCAACGCCGAATAGAGCGTGGTCGTCTTTCCCGATCCTGTAGGGCCGGTTACAAGGACGATCCCGTTCGAGCGGAAAATCATCTCGCGGAAGCGTGACAGGATGTGCGGGTCCATGCCGATTTTGTTCAAGTCGAGCTGAACCACTGTTCGGTCCAGGACTCGCATAACGACCGCTTCGCCAAACATGGTCGGGAGCACGCTCACACGCAAGTCGACGGGGTTACCACCGACGTTCAGTTCGATACGACCATCCTGGGGCATCCTTCGCTCTGCGATGTCCAGGTTCGCCATGACTTTGACGCGAGAAACAATTGCCGTAGCCAAGTGGCGTGGCGGAGGAACCATTTCGTAAAGCACACCATCGGCACGCACGCGAATTTTGAATTCATCTTCAAAGGGTTCAAAGTGAATATCACTCGCCTGGTCTTTAATTGCCAGGAGCATCACCATGTTGAGCAGTTTTCGAATCGGGTGTGAACTGGTGACTTCGTCTTCACCACCGATATCAAAGGCCCCGACTTTTGCGTGCAGGGTTTTGTTGCCGACCTCCAGATCTTCCAATTGATCCATGAGGTTTTCCATGTCGTCTTCGCTGGCGGCATAGTGTCGCTCGATCGACTCTTCGACTTCAGCAAGAGAAGAGACTGCCCCACGAACATCGTACCCCAGGAAGTTTCGCAGATCGTCCAGCGCAGCGAGGTTCTGAGGGTCCGCCATCGCCACGGTCAACACGTTGTCGATCAGTGAGACAGGCATGATTTTGTAGACACTGGCCATCGTTTCCGGGACAAGTTCCAACACCTTTGGTGGGATCGTTGTCTCGGCCAGATTGATGACCGGCATCCCGAATTGCTCTGCGAGCGCTTCGGTGATCTGCTCTTCGGTGACCAGCCCCATGCGTTTGGCGACTTGGCCAATGATCTCGCCGGGCGACTGCTTCTGCTCCTCAAGCACATCCCAGAGTTGGTCCTCATTGAGGTAACCCAGGTCGACCAGAATTTGTCCCAATTTCCGTTGTGCCATGAGTAGCTTTCCCAGCGAATCACTTATTAGCTCTGACAAAATCCGAACAGGAGGTCGAAAACGAGTGCATCACAACGATTTCAACAGTCTTTTAATGATCTTGTCAGGCTTCTTGTTTATCTCATCAGTTGTGAAAGTATCCGAATCCGAATCAATTGTTAGTCGTCATCCCAATCATCGTCCTCGTCGTCCCAGTCCTCGCCATCTTCGGCTTCATCATCTTCAGCACCCTGCTTGATGTTGTTGATGCGGGCTCGAAGTTCACCGGGGTTATTGGAGCGGACAATCACGTCCTTCTCTTCGCACAATCCTTTTCTCCACAAGTCGTAGAGAGCATCGTCGAGCAATTGCATTCCGAACTTTCGTCCGGTTTGAATCGAGGAGTTGATACGGAAGGTTTTGGCTTCGCGAATCAGGTTGGAAATCGCCGGCGTAACGACCAGCATTTCGTAAGCTGCGACAAGCCCTTTCGGCTTCTTCGGCAACAGAGCCTGGCTCAATACGCCAATGATCGCTGCTGAAAGCTGTGTTCGAATTTGCTCTTGCTGGGTTGTGGGGAACACGTCGATGATTCGGTCCACAGTTCCCTGAGCACCGGTTGTGTGGAGTGTTCCAAAGACAACGTGACCTGTTTCCGCAGCGGTGATCGCAGCAGAGATTGTTTCCAAATCTCGCATTTCCCCCACCAGAATCACGTCGGGGTCCATACGCAATGCCCGCCGAAGAGCTTCCGGGAAGTCCGGGACATCGACTCCAACCTCACGCTGGTTGACGGTCGATTTTTTGTGGTCGTGGTAATACTCGATCGGGTCTTCAAGAGTGATGATGTGGTGCTGCTCATGATCGTTGAGGTAGTTGATCATACTCGCAAGCGAAGTCGTTTTTCCTGATCCGGTTGGGCCTGTCACCAGGAAGAGACCACGCGGACGGGTGATCAATTCAGACACAATCGGCGGGAGCCCCAATTGTTCGAATGTGAGGAATTCATTAGGAATTCGCCGCAGCACCATCCCGATATGACCGCGCTGCTTAAACACCGCAACACGGAAGCGGGCCTTGTCTCCAAAAGCGAACCCGAAGTCCGTTCCCCCAACTTCCTGAAGTTCCTGCTGATTTCGCTCAGGCGTGATACTTTTCATCAACGCGACGGTGTCTGAAGGTTCCAGCACCTTTGTGTCGAGACGTTGCATTCGACCAGAAAGACGGACCACGGGCGGCTGCCCGGTACTAATGTGCAGATCGCTGACTCGTTCACGGACAACCGTTTCGAGTAATTTATCAATTTGAATCGTCACGAATATGAGCCTTCAGGACATGATGAAGACGTTACGCACAGAACATGCGTAACACCGAAATTATTCACATGATCAGGTTCAATGACGAATCCGTGTCTCAGTTACCAACCTATTCCATGCAGTGCGGCAACTGCTGTTAATAAATTTTCAATCAACCTTCTCAACCGGGATGTCTCAGTTGCTGACTGCTGTCTTTGCGAACTCTGAAAAAGCCATCAGGGAGGTTTGTTGTGTCGTAGTGATGGCAGTTCCTGTTGGTGTGGCGTCGATTTGAGTCAGTTATGGGGGCTGTTTGGAAAATTGACGACAGTTCCCCCGCTCGTTTTGACAGGTGATCATTCTTGATGTGAGTCCAGAATGATCACTCCGTCTCTGTAGCTTAGTGCCCTCCTGAACGAAGTTTATAAGCCTCGGTGAGTGTCGTAATTCCTTCAACTGCTCTGTCGACCGCATCTTCAACTAATGTTTTCATACCGAATAACCGAGCTTGTCGACGAATGTGCTGGGCCGGTTCGCTTCGGAAGGCGAGGTCACGCAGGGTCGCATTCATCATCATCAATTCGAACACAGCTTTGCGCCCCCGGAACCCGGTATGCTGGCAGTTTTTGCATCCTTTTCCTCTGCGGAAGTTTGCATTTTCGAGTTGTTCCTCAGTCAATTCGAAAAACTCCAGCTCCGTTTGATCCGGTTGATATGACTCTCCACATTTCGAACAAACGACACGTGCCAGGCGCTGTGCCATGACCGCCATGAGGCTGGAAGCAACCAGGAATGGCTGTACACCCATATCGATCAGACGTGTAATAGAACCGGGCGCATCGTTCGTATGGAGTGTACTGAATACCAAGTGTCCAGTCAAAGATGCCTGAATTGCCATCTCTCCGGTCTCGGTATCTCGAATTTCACCGACGAGGATCACATTCGGAGCTTGTCGCAACATCGCACGGATGATTCGAGCGAAATCGAGGCCGATGCTATGCTTCACTTCAACCTGATTGATCCCGGGAAGGTAGTATTCGACCGGGTCTTCCGCTGTGATAATCTTTCGGTCGGGGCGATTCAGCTCTCCCAGGGCACTGTAAAGTGTGGTGGTTTTGCCACTCCCTGTTGGGCCTGTCACCAAAAAGATACCGTTCGGGCGGCGGATAATTGCTTGGAATCGACGGTAGTTCTCTTCGCTGAAGCCCAGACTTCGAATTCCGACTTTGATGTTATCTCGGTCTAAAATACGCATCACGATGGCCTGACCATGATTGGTTGGGAGCACACTGATCCGTAAATCGATCTCTTTTCCACCGGCTCGCGTTTTGATTCGTCCATCCTGCGGACGTCGTTTTTCTGCGATATCCATACTCGCCATCACTTTGATACGAGATGTCAAAGCGCTTAGCAGTCGCCGTGGTGGGCTGTCCCGTTCGACCAAAACTCCATCGATTCGGTATCGAATGCGGATTCGGTCTTCGAACGGTTCGACGTGAATATCGCTGGCCCGCATATTCGCTGCTTCTGTGATAATCAGATTGACCAGGCGGACAATCGGCGAGGTCTCTTCACCTTCAGCATCCTTCGCAGCTTCGTTGATCTCCGTTTCGGTGAAGTCAATCGCGGTTTCTGTAAACTCCATGAGCATGGAATCGACAGACTCTGTTTCAGATCCTCCATAAAATCGGTTGATGGCATCGTTGATCGACTCTTTGGGAGCCATCGTCAATTCAACATCGCGATTGAGGATGAAGCGAAGTTTTTCCATGACTTCGAAGTTCATCGGGTCAGTGACCGCAACGACCAGTCGCTCTCCGATAAACTCCACGGGCAAGCACGTGTTTTCACGAGCCACTGATTCCGGGACCAGTTCAATCACCGCACTGGAGATGTCCAGATTGTCTAAATCTGTGAATTTGAACCCGAATGCAGCCGCTTTTGCCTCGCTGATGAGACCTTCGTCGACGTATCCGAGTTTAATTAGCGCATCTTCGGGCATGATTCCGCCCGCTTTCGCGACGTTAATCGCTTCCGCCAATTGATCAGCACCAATGGTACCGTCGTCGATGAATTGCTGAAGCCAGTCGTTACCTGCCATAAGGAATCTCTCTCCGCAAATGAGGGGAGTGAAGTGAAAGGTTTGAATGCACTTTAATTGTGAATTGACTCAATTCAGAACTGAGGTGTCTGAATAGAATTGGCACAAATGTAGTGGACAAAAGCAGCTAGGGAAAGTGATGTACATGAGTTGATGTGATTTTGGCTGAGGCGTTGAAGTGAAATTCAAAAGAAACCTCAGAACACTACTAACTCACTGATGTGTGTTTATTTACGTAAAGGATGAGATTTGCTCCCTGACCTGGAAGCCTTGCTCTTTGAGAGACCAGATTTTTTAGAGTGGTTGAATCCAGCTCTCAGCTCAGTTCTTGAAGCAGTAATCGTAATTCTCTTGCCTGTGAAGATCGTTTTCACTATTGCATCGCTTGCTCGCCAGAGGCAGGAATCGCTCTATCACAATTTTGTGTGTCGGGCAGTATTAAGTCAACCAGGAATCGGGAGAATCGTTCGCTCTGGGAAGTTCGCTTCGGGCAACAAGCTGCCTACTTCTGAACGGACCACTTCTCGGGCCACCTCTAACGTTTCGAGGCAGGCATCCGGAAGAGGTTCTAACTGGATTCGTTTCATAACCTGATTCAAGCGGAACAGAAGACGCTCATCATCGAGGTAATCTTCCAGAAATCGCTCACGGATGAACATCTCCACCATCCAGGCGAGCTTTGTGACCTCTTTTGTTGCCAGTGAAGAGACAACACTTTGTAAATGGGTTAAATCAATCTCATCGAGAAGTTTGTAGAACTCTTCCAGACGCGAAGGTCGCTGTTCGATTAAAGCGGCGTCGAGCAGAAGTTCCATCACGATGTGACCAAGGAATCCGCAACGCCAGGCATTGCTTTCGTCCAGATTTTTACGGAAGGAGCGAGCGATAATCCCGGTGACTCGATAGAAAGCTTCTGTCCCGTGAAACCAGCGATCGTCGTCGAGATGTTTCTGAATTCCTAAAGCAATCTCTACTTCGTCGCCCGATAAAGTTGGCAACTCTTGCGTGATTCTCTTCCCACGTACACGGGCTTTACGATCGACAACACTCAACCAGTCTGGCACACATACACCAGCTGCGTAATAGGGACGGTCAAGATATCGAATCGCATGGGTAAAATAATTCACAATGCAATAAGCTTACGCCGACGCTGCGAATTCGCAAAGTCCTATTCTTCTTTCGAGGTGGGGCGCGGAGCCATTTCCAGGATCGAGACAATCACCAGCACGCACAAGACCAGCGAGACGACCAGAAACGCCCCTTGCCAGTCTTGAACCTGGTACAACAACAATGCTCCGATGCCTGTCGTCAGGGTCGCAAAGTGAACGGTCATCACTGCATGTTTTTTGCTGAGTCCCAACGCTTCCAGGCGATGTGAGAAATGTTTTTTATCTGGCTGAAACGGACTGCGGCCTTCCCTCAGGCGAATCAAGATGACGGAACACAAGTCGTAAAGCGGGATCGCCAGAATGCAAAGGGGGGCAAGCATGACATGCCGCTGTGGCATCGTTTCATCGTAAAAGGTTCCCAGAATTGTCAGGCTCGACAGCATCAAGCCGATGAATGTGCTTCCGGCATCGCCCATGAAGATGTTGGCAGGAGGCCAGTTGTGAATGAGAAAGCCACTCAGAGATCCAGCGAGAATGACGAGGCATCCACCGACGAGCCAGCGAGGCTCTCCAACCAGTGTCAGCATGATGCTCGCAAACATTACAGAGGCGATCAGCCCGATTCCGGCGCTCAGTCCATCCATATTGTCGAGAAAGTTCAACGAGTTGATCAGCGCAACGATCCACAACACACTGACGACTTGGCCCACCCACGGCTGCGAAACAAACAGACTGGCACTCATTCCGGTGCTGACTAAAGAGATGGCGACGAAAAACTGAACGCCCAGCCGCCATTTCCAGGAAAGGCCAAATCGGTCATCCAGTAGCCCCATTAACACCAGCACTGTTCCAGCAGTTAAGAGTCCCCATAGTTGAGGGGAGCGGTGCAGCATACCCGCCAGGTGGATGCGAAACTCTTCGGGAATCCAACTTGCCGGGAGAACGTTCTGCTGAATCATCAACACGATTAGTTGAGCAGCAATCAGTGGAAACAACGTACCCAGGTAAATCGCAAGTCCACCACCGAGTGGCGTCGGTGTCACATGAACCTTCCGGGCAGCCGGGTGGTCAACAAGTCCCCACCTCGGTGCGCAGCGGCGAATGACAATTGTCATTGTCGTCGAAATGACAAAAGCAGGAACGAAACAGACCAGCAAAAACCAGAGCATATCCCGAGGGGACCTCTTTCAGATCGTGGAAAGAGTTTTCAAAGTCGCAGGCAAACACTTTATCGAACTGAGTGAGATTTGCGAGCAGCGCTCAAAACAGATTCTGAGTGAATCCATGCATGGCTCAAGAACAGTTTGCTTAACCGTGTCCCCGTGAAGAACGCGTTTCATGAATAAAATCGCTGTTCGCCACGAGGGGGAACCTGTACACCAGTTCGAAAGATGCTCGTAAGCCTCTGATTCAAACAGAAAACGTTGCCAAGTGAAGGGACATGGCAACGTTTCTGTGATGGGGGAAAAATCGTCAACATAACTCAGCTGGGCGTGATCAACAGAGAGAAGGTGCCCTCATCGATCACTTCGAAAATCGATTGATCGGAATTCGAGACCACGCCCGCAGGCTGACAGCGACCTTATGCCGAGGATTTTGCCGATTTCGCCTGATCGTCAGTCCCTTCGGACGAACGCTCACGCTGGATGGCTTCGTACACTTCTTGTCTGTGTACGGGGATTTCGGTTGGAGCTTGTATCCCCAAGCGAACCTTGTCGCCACGAATGTCGACAATTGTGATGACGACATCGTCACCAATCATAATGCTTTCGTCTCGGTGGCGTGAAAGAACGAGCATCTTCCTGACTCCTCGCTAAGAACCGAATCTCGTGATCAACGGATTGGCTCGGTATGATATAAAATGGTCTTAAAACTTTTCTGACCGGGCTTTTCCCAACCTTGAAGCGTGGTGGAAACCTTTCCGGGGACCCCTGCGGTGAAAGGTTTTCTCGATGATTGAGAAACCAGATTCAGGTTTTCGGATCAGCACTTTGGCTTCTGCGGGCGATATGCATTTCATCGTCCAACAGAGGGCTGGGTAGGATAGGAAGACCAGAAGAAAACAGATGTCTGCACAACATGCATGTGAAGTTGCAGGTTGTGATGATTGTAACACCGCGACTACTGAGCGACCGCTATCAAGATGACGCGTAAGAGCCCGGTTACATTCCCTGTTGCAAGATTGGCGGGAGAGTCTGTTGCGAGAAGAGTCTGTGCTGAGATGGGGAGACGTGCGCCGCACAGCTGTTCTTGCCCCAGGACAGCAAAAGAGACAGAACAGCTGAAGTGACGAACTCAACCGTTTCGTGTTTACGGTGGCTGTAGAAATTGCGTTTCGCGTGGAGGATCACTGTTCTCCACGCGCCCTACTCGCTGCGAGTCTGATCACGGAGATCCTTACAGGAGTGGCAGGATTTTCGAGAGCAGAACCGTCATTGCGAAACTGACGATACTTAGGGTTGCGAGCATTGGAGTCCATGAGCGAAGGCTTTCAGATTCAGTAAGCCGTCCCATTTTTGTGAAGATCCAGAAACCGGAATCGTTCATCCAGCTTCCCATCAGCGAGCCAGCTCCAATGGCAGTTGCCAGATAGACCGGATTGAATCCGAGGTCGATCCCGGTAATCATCGATGCCAGCATACCCGATCCAACGATCATCGCAGTGGTGCTCGATCCCTGAGCAACCTTCAGCAGCGCGGCGAGTGAGTAACCCAGAATCAGAAAGGCCATTCCAGTGTTCTTTGTATCGCCGTCGGAAAATTTGTCCTGAATCGCTTCACCGATCCCGGCAATTTTCAGCATATCTCCAAACGCTCCCCCGGCAGCGGTGATGAGGATAATGACCCCGCCGCTCATCAATGCCAGTTCAACAGTCTTGGACATTTCAACGAGTGTTGGCTTCCGTGTGCTAAAGACCAACCCCATGGCGACGAGCGTCGAAATTAACAATGCGAAGTTTGCGTTTCCGAACAGCTTTGAAATATTCGCGGCACTACGGAGACCTGTGTCCCAGTTATGTGGTTTGATAGTCTCTGGGAAAGTGACCTCAAGAAGAAGTCGATTGAACCGTTGCCGTTCGTGGACCTTCATCTTTTTGAGATCACTTTGCGACAACTCATTCACGAGGGCTTCGCGAGTCAGCATCTCTTTTTCTTGGGAGGTCAACTGCTCGTTCTCTAAATCGGCAGCAATTTTCCAGCTCTTTCGCACGACAGCATCGAATGCTGCGTTGCTGTAGATCGCTGGGTCTTTTTCCAGTAACGCTGCATTCATTGCAGCGACAATCGCTTTTTTATCGTCGTCCGTAAGTGAATCTTTGGCGATCACATCCTGCGTCGTTTCGGGGAGGACATTGACGATTTGAGGAATTGCCGCCGGTTCACTTTGATCTTTCAGAGCTGTATGAAATGCCGGCCAGTCAGTGACATCGGTAACTGTCAGGCGAGGTGTCTGTTCGGCGTTGGCCATGGTTTCTAAAGCAGTGTTCGCAGAGATTAACGCCACTGGCAAAATGACCGGTAACAAAGACAAGAACAACGGAGGCGTTGTTTGTGGAATCTGCGGATCATCATCTTCGGTGCCGACGACTTTGTCGTCACGAAAAGGAATTTCGATCATCCGATTGAGCCAGGCCGAGACAGCCAAGCCTGCGACAGCGGCTGGAAAAGCAACCATCGAGCCCACCAGCATCATCACACCGATATCGATTCCAAGCGTCGTGGCCATGACCAGCGGTCCCGGAGTCGGCGGGACCAATGTGTGGGTAATCGCACCCCCAGCGGCAATCGCTAAGATGTAGAGCAGGTAATTCTTGTTTGTTCGACGAAAGAGTGAACGGGCCAACGGGACCAGAAGATAGAAAACCGTATCAAAGAAGACGGGAACCGAGAGCACGAAGCCACTTCCCATGAGCGCCCAAGAGGCCCGTTTTTCGCCGAGTAATCTCAGGAAAGCCTGCACAATTCGGTCTGCGGCGCCGCTCGCCATCATGCACTCGCCGATGATGGCAGCCAGGCCAATCACAATAGCGATGTTCCCCGCCGAATTTCCAAACGAAGTTGCGACGCGAGAAATTTTATCTTCGATTGGTCCCGGAGCAAGCAAACTCACCACAATTGCCGAGATGATCAATGCCAGGAAGGCGTTGACTCGTAAAATCAGAATTAGGCCGAGAACAGAGGCAATACCGATGGCGAGAATGACGAGAGGGTCCAACTGCTGCTCCTTGGCTGGTCGCGAAGATGATAACGTTGATGCGTCGAGAGTCCTTGTCGACGCATTTATTGCATTCGATGTGTTGCGCACAGTTGACCCAATCGAAGCCGGGACGTCAAATCAGTTGCAATTTCCCAAGCAAGTCCGAAGCAAGGAGGGGGCTCGTCGCGGGTTTTGGTGACTCGCAGCTTGTTGCGTCAGAAAATTGACGGACGATGCAAAACTGTCAGCGACATCGGACACACATTTTGAGTGCTCTCTGTCTCTTTTCTGATTGCACGTCCAAACAGTGCAAACGCTCTGGCATTCTGCAAAGTTCATCTATTGTTGAAACCCGACAGACGGAAATTCCGTCCTGATTCTCAGGAAAGCTGGGGCTTTCAGCGTGAGATTCGGTGAAGTTAAATTCTCTATGATCGGCTGCGAACCACCCTTGATTTCTTTGTGTCGACTGCAATAGTTCAAGTCAGTCCGACTTGACGTCAATCTGAATTCGACTTACTCTGTGATCATGAACAATCAGTCAACTCACTTCAGCCTGCTACTCAACCTCCTCCTGCGAAGGGGGTCTTAGGCTGTTGTTCTGATATTGTTTCCAGAAAAAACACCCTGAGGCTTCACGAAGCCTCAGGGTGTTTTTTTATTGACAGTTTATTGTTGAAAACACGAGAAACGTGTCCATTCTCGCCCAATACCAATTTTGGACACACCACACACAACTATTTTTCACGGTCCACCGAAAGGGACAATCTGATGTCTGACGTCATTACCATCTTCGACACGACTCTTCGTGACGGCGAACAATCGCCCGGCTGTAGTATGGATACAGCTGAAAAGCTGGAAGTGGCTAAGGCTCTTGTGGATCTGGGAGTCGATGTTATCGAAGCCGGATTCCCCATTGCTTCTCCCGGCGACTTCGAGGCTGTGCAGAAGATCGCTCAGAAATTCGGTGACCAATCGACTATTTGCGGGTTGGCACGTTGTCGCAAAGAGGATGTCGACAGCGCCTGGGGGGCGCTTCAGGATGCGAAGAATGTTCGCATTCATGTGTTCCTCGCCACCAGTGCCATTCACCGAGATTTCAAGCTGAAGATGGCGAAGGAGGAAATCGTTCGCCAGGCTGTCGAGATGGTGAAGTATTCGTGTGATCAGATGTCCTCGCGGAGTGATATCATCACGCCGAACGTGGAGTTCTCCCCCGAAGATGCCGCGCGAACTGAGCTCGATTTCCTGTGCGAAGTCGTCGAAAAGACCATCGCAGCCGGGGCGACGACTGTCAACATTCCAGACACTGTTGGCTATGCGACGCCGAACCATTTCTTCAAAGTAATCTCTTACTTGAAGGAAAACGTGACGAACATCGATCAGGCAGTCATTAGCACGCATTGCCATAACGACTTGGGACTTGCGGTTGCCAACAGCTTGGCCGGAATCGAAGCGGGAGCGCGGCAGGTCGAGTGTACTATCAACGGTCTGGGCGAACGTGCTGGCAACGCGGCACTCGAAGAGTTGGCGATGGCTATTCGCACTCGTGGCGACTATTACGGTGTCACGACGAATATTAATACCCAAAAATTGTGTTCGACGAGCCGTCTGGTTTCCAAGATCACCGGCATGGCGGTTCAGCGAAACAAAGCCATCGTTGGGCAAAATGCTTTCGCGCACGAAGCCGGAATCCATCAGCATGGGATGCTTCAAGAGCGGACGACTTACGAAATTATGCGACCGCAAGACGTGGGGTATGTGGGGACAAATCTGGTCCTCGGGAAACATAGCGGACGCCACGCCTTCCGCGACCGTGTGGAGTCACTCGGCTATGAATTGAGTGACGAGTCCTTTCAAAAAGCGTTCGATGCCTTCATTGCCTTGGCGGATAAGAAGAAGGAAATCTTTGACGTGGACATCGTTGCCCTCGTTGATAATCAGACGAGTTCACAAATCGAAGAGCATTGGAAGATCGTAAACTTTCATACACTCAGCGGAACAGGGACGATTCCGACAGCAACACTCGAACTGGAGCACAAGGAGGGCAACATTGTCCAGGATGCTGCCACGGGAGACGGTCCTGTCGATGCTGCGTTCAAGTGCATGGAACGAGTCGCTGGCATCTCGGCAAAACTGACTGACTATAACGTCCGTAGTGTATCGAGTGGAAAGGATGCATTGGGAGAAGTGAGCCTTTCGATTGATATCGACGGGGTGATCTTCCACGGGAAGGGAGTCAGTACCGACGTCATTGAAGCGAGCGTTCACGCCTATTTGCAGGCTCTGAATAAAGCACTTTCGCAGAATCGTGGACGCCGTCGTAGCGAGAAAAAGGGCGTGTAATTCAATTTGCGTTTCCCTCTTTAGCCGGACACTTCAAGTGTCCGGCTAAATTTTTGCGCTCTCGGTTTTCTACGAATCGAAAGTTTTTTTGATCCAAATTGCCCGGAATACGTTCTTTGAATTGTTATCGGATCTTGAATTCTTCGTAAAGGAAAGTGATTTCGGTTCGAATCACTTGCGTCGATTGCTCCAATTTTGGACGATCATTCACGACAATCACTTCTTACAAAGGTCACCTCGATGCGAATGCTCTCTCTGACATCATTTCTCATGCTGGCAATCTGCCTCCACGGTTGTGGAGGAGGAGACAAACCGGCGGACTCACCTGCAGATGGTGGTGCGAATGCCGAAGGTCTCGATGACCCGATGGATGGTTCAACACTCGGAACCCCGGGGGAAATGCCATCCACCGATCCTCCAGCAGCCAATGAGGCTCCAGCAGCTTCTTCCAGTGGTTCAGCTGAAGCTGCCAGTCCCGATGGTTCAACACTGAACTACGTTCCAGAAAACGCGGTCGCTGTGGTGATCCTTCGCCCTTCGAAGGTTTTGAGTAATCCACTTGTGAAAGAGATGATCACTCTGATGGATCAAGCCAATCCTCGCGAGAAAGTCGAGGAGAAAATGGCAGATTTTGCAGATGAAGTTGGCGTCAAGCCTGAACAGGTAGATCATGTGCTGGTTGTCGTCGACCAGAAAATGCTGGACATGGCACCAATGATTGCAACTGGAGGAGCACGACCCTCTCCGGTTATCGTTGTGCAACTTGCTTCTGGAGTCAGTTCGCAACTGATTCTGGATTCCGTTCCTCAGGGAGAATCGATTGAGATCGCAGGCGGAACTGGAGTCACAACTCCCGATGGCGGAGTTCTCTTCAAGGTGAGCGATTCCCGGCTTGTTTACTCCTCAAAAGAGAAACTCGAATCGGTTCTCAAGAACGCATCGAACGGGAAGGTCAAAAGCATGATTTCAAAATCGGCAGCCAGTGACTTTGCACTCGCTGTGGATCTGGAACCTGTCAAAGTCCTCTTGCAGGATGCCATGAAGCAAAACCCCAACCCGCCCGGGATGGTCATGACAATGGTGATGCCCATCGTGACGCAACTGCAAACTCTTTCACTGGCAGCTGATCTTGAAGCGGCGAATCTTGTAGAAGTGAATGTGAGCACTCCCAATGTCGACGCAGCTCAGGGAGTACACGGCATGCTAAATGGTTTCCTGGGAATGGGGAAACAACAATATGAGCAGGGCAAGGGCGAGATTCCCGAAGAAATGCAAGCGATGGCAAAGCAACTCGTTGATGGAGCCAAGCTGTCCACTTCGGATACAGTCGTCAGCCTGACGCTGCCACGTCCTGAGAACTTTGAGAAGCTTCCTGAAATGCTCAAACCCGCATTTGCCGAAGCTGCCGAAGCTGCTAAGCGGGCTCAAAAACGCAACGACATGAAGCAACTCGGATTGGCCTTCCACAACTATCACGATGTTTATAAGCACTTCCCGGCAGTCGATTCCAATGGCGAAAAAGATGAAGCTGGTGTGAGAGGAAAAGGGCTCAGCTGGCGCGTCCATCTGCTTCCTTTCCTTGAGCATGCCCCGCTTTACGAAAAATTCAATCTTGACGAAGCTTGGGACAGCGAGCACAACAAAGCACTCATCGCTGAAATGCCGGAAGTCTTTGGTGGTAACCCGGAAGGCAAAACGTCAATTCATGTCTTCGTCGGTGAAAATCTGGCGTTCAATGAAGGCAAGCCCGGCCCCCGAATTCGCGACTATACCGATGGAACTTCCAATACCATTCTGGCAGTCAAAGCGGGTGACGATGCCGCCGAAATCTGGACTAAACCGGGTGGGCTGAAGTTTAACGCAGAGGACCCGTTCGCAGCTTTGGGGAACATTGGCGAAGCCTTCATGGTCCTCATCTGTGATGGTTCGGTTCGTGACCTGACCAAAGATCTCGACAAGACAACATTCTCCAATCTGATCCAACAGAACGACGGCAACCCTGTTGATTTCTAGAGCATTTTTCGCATGGGTTTGCAGGTTCTGCCACGTGGCGAACAGCATTTCTACTAAAGAAATACGTTCTTCACGGGCACGCGGTAGAGCAAACTGCTCTTAGCGAATTCGTGACTCAGCCGCGCCGGAGAAATCGGGCGCGGCTTTTTTTCGGGCCAGTGTGATGAAAGGTTGCAATGCCTCAGTTTTTGCGCAACTGCTTGGTGAGCCGGTCTGCATAGAAGATCGGCTCCGGGGTGCGGTGTTTTGTCATTGTCGCTTTGGCGAACAGCGTCGCCTCTTCGAGCGTGATCAAATTCCCCGGCGAGACAAAAATGGGCTTACTTTGATTTTTTGTTTTCAGCGCATTGCCGATGAACTCACCATTCTCTTCGATGGGGCGAATGTCGCCGGCTCTCATTGTCTTTGTGTCCACAGTTCCACAGAGCAGCGACTTTCCAATCCCCAGGGTTGGGTGATCGATCAACACGCCCAGGCAAGTTGCAATCCCGGCACGTCGAGGATGTAAAATTCCATTTCCATCGACGAAGATAATGTCCGCTAAATTTCGGCGACGTCTCACTTTGTCGAGAAGTAAGAGCAACACCGGCATCTCTCGGAAGGAAAGAAAACCCGGGATGTAAGGAAACTCAACTGGAGCGACGACAGATTCTTCAAAAGTCACAGCGAGCGTTTCCGCGTCCAACTCAACGTAGGCGCCAACTGCATTCCCATCGTCCCGGTAAGCACAGTCGACCCCTGCGAAAGTGCGCGGAGTGAGTTCCTGCGGATTTCTTTGACGCCGCTTGGCCAGCGTGAATTGGAACTCATTCAGTTGTTTGAGCGGTTTCACAGAATGAAAATCGGAAAAACGACAGGCAAGGTCAACGTTCCCCAAGCCGGTTAGCGTGACTCCATCTTTCTTGAGCAGCTGGGCCTTCTCGTTTGGATCACCGGTGACGTACATCCCGATTTCGCCATTGGATCGGACGACACGATGGCATGTGCAGCCATGTGGATGATCATGGTCCTTGAAGAATGCTCCCAGCCAGCGGGCTGAGGATGTCTTATCGTCACCCAGAGCTCTGGCAAGATCTCCGTACGTTGTCACTTGCCCTACTGGAACTTGGGCGAGTAACTTCAGGACCTCACTCCTCAAGTCGGGAAGCTCACACAGTGATTCGCTGTAAGACCGTTTCATTTGGTCATTGGATGAAAGAGTGAATTGTTAGTGATGAGTTTGGTCGAGTGTAACGTGTTACCTTAACGACGCTGCTTCACCTCTTGGATCGATCCGCAAGAAACCTTGATCAGGAGAGACGGTTCGTTACTTTCGTGATTTCAGTGTCGATGAAGAAACGGTTCTCTCCGAGAGAAACGATAAACTCCGCGAAACTGAACCCGAGCATTATTTTGAAAGCCTTAAAAAATTAGAAACTCTTCGGAGAACAAAGAAAATTGCGTTAAGCTGCTCTTCGAAAAGAAGACGGCATGTCAACAGATTTCAGTGGGATTGTCGTATTGAGTACATCGCTGCCGCACGCACAAGTGTTTCTGTTCTTGCTGATTCTGTTCACTCCGGTGGCAGTGATCATTGCCTGTCTCTTTTTACGGGCAGCGGTTGCGACATATCGCGCACTGATCGGTGGCAAGAGTTTGATCTACCCTCCTTCGCGTTTAGAGCTCTTCAAGATCGTGGTGATCTCTTTTCTCGTTTGCCTTGGGCCGATCTTTCTGCTGAATTTAATACTAGGAGCTGTTGTTGGGTTTTCAATGAGGGCTCAGGCAATTGGATTCTTGATGGCAATTCCGATTTGCGTACTTTTGACAGGTGGTGTGGTGTCGCAACGGTTGCAGATTTCGTTCGGAAGCGGAATGGTTGTCTCAACCTGCTACTACTTTTTCTGCCTCTTCTTTCTCCCAGTCTTTCCGATCTTGCTCGTCGTGACTCAGTTGCTTTCCTTTTAGATCACGTTCTGGAAAACGCTAAGTAGCAGGGAGAAATCGACGAGCCAGGGCCGTTTTGACAGCGATTTTCGTGTTTTGCCAAGTAAGCCTGTGCGAGTTTCCACATCAGAAACACTCTTCACGGGGACAAAAACAAGAAAGTGTTCTACGAAGACATGCTGGGGCCCACTTTATTTGTTGAGGATGAGCTTTCCTTTGCGTGTCAGGCGAAGGCGGTAACACTCTCCGTTATGGCAGATCGTGATTTCCGTGCGTTCCTTGAAAAGGTCGCAAGAATTGTAGACACCATTCGCGCAAGGCAACTTCTGCTCAGGCTCTGGTGCAGCCTGTTTTTTCGGGTCGGGATCGTTTTCGAGGGAATTCATCAATTCCACTTTTGAAAATGTGCTTAAATCGGGTCGATTCTGAATTGAAATCAGCTGATACCAAAACTACTCTAGGTGAAATTGAGACTCAGTGTCAATTAACTTTTCCACCTCAAGCTAGCCAGCCAGATCGCCAGCCACGGTTGCAGGTGTCAGTCCTTGATGACTTTTCTGGAGTTGAAAACATGGTTTCCTATCGCCCCCGCAAGGGCTTTACGCTGATTGAGCTTTTAGTTGTGATTGCCATCATCGCAATTCTTGTTGCGTTGCTCTTACCTGCTGTCCAACAGGCTCGCGAAGCTGCTCGGCGAACCCAGTGCAAGAATAATCTGAAGCAGATCGGCCTTGCTCTTCACAATTATCTGGATGTGAACAATGGGTTTCCTCCTTCCTTCATCTCGGACATCACCACCGGTGGCGTGAATCAGACAAACGGTGGGGAGTGGTCGGCTCAGGCACGGTTACTGCCATATCTGGAGCAAGCCAGCCTTTACAATGCTGCAGATTTGTCCCAAGCCTATGATTCAACCATTAACGCTGCGATTCCTGCGATGAGAATCGCAGCCTATCAATGTCCCAGCGATCCCAATGACGTTGCCCGAACAGATTCTTCAGGAAACGCAATCCACTATCCGCTCAGTTACGGATTCAATGGGGGAACGTGGAGAGTCTGGACGAATGGCACTCGAGTTCCTGGAGATGGGGCATTCGCTCCGAACCGCAACTTCAAGCCGCGTGATTTCACCGATGGGATGAGCAATACAATTGGATTCTCTGAGGTTAAAGCGTTTACTGCCTACAATCGCGATGGCGAAACTGGCACTTCAACGATCCCCAACGATTCCTCACAAGTCTCAGCATTGATTGCAGGTGGGGGAAGCAACAAGGCCAACAGTGGTCATACTGAATGGGTCGATGGCCGAGTTCATCAAACTGGTTTTACTGTCACTCTTCCTCCAAACGCAGAAGTGACTGTTCCGGGAGGAGATCGAGCTGAAGAAGGGGATTACACTTCATGCCGCGAAGACAAGCCCTGCTCCGGACCAACTTACGCCGCTGTCACTTCCCGCAGCTGGCACACCGGAATCGTCAACAGCTTGCTGATGGACGGCTCCGTTCGATCGATCAGTGAGAACATCGATCTAGGAACCTGGAGAAATCTTGGTCAACGAAGCGATGGTCAAGTGATCGGTGAGTTCTAAACATTCTTAAGCTGAGTTGAGTGCTGAGTGATCAGTAATCTCCTGGGGAAGAATCGATTTCTGAACAGAGACTTGATTCTCCAAGCTGATAGCAACTGATTTTTCTGCGACTTTACCGCGACATTATTGCGAAATGTGATCGAGCAGCATGCGACTTCGTATGCTGCTCGTTTTGTTTCGTGAGGGCCTTCTTTCGATCCCTTTCCCTGATTAATCCGTAGAATCGTTATGAGTTCTCTATTTGGAAAGTGCGGCACGAACGTTTCGCTGTCGACGGGTTGTCTCTTCTCGATTTGATCGCGCAACTCTTTATTGAGTCATCCTGTCTGCGAACCGAAAGAGATGAAATGGAATGAGATTGCGAAACCTTCGCTTTCTCATTGATCGATGACACAGAAGTCGAATCGAATCACCAAACCTCAGGTAAATTGTTTGAACTGACCTGTCAAAAGTCAGCAAGTTGCCAATCGAATGTTTGAGTGACTCAACAAAATGGAGTAGTCCTGGTGCTGGAACTGTTTCAACAACTAAGTGATGATCAGACAGCTCTTCTTGGGTGTGGTGCAGCAATGCTGGGAGCCATGTTCATGTTGACATTGAGCTTTCATGCAAACCCTAGGAACCGCAAGAGTTTGCCCGAAGCAAGCACGAACGGTCAGCAGGAATCCGAAAATCTCGATGAAAATCGGCCGCGACGGGCAGCCTAGAGACTGGGAATCTTGCTCAGTCTAGAGGATTCTCGTTAAGCTTGAGGCTGGTTCACTGATTTTTTCGCCATAGATTTAGAAGGATTACTGGAATGACAACTTTGCGCACACTGGCCTTAGCAGCGATCTTGATGTCCGTTGGATATCTTCTCGGGCAGGCAAACGTGGGGGCGAACTTCGTCAATGCACAACAGGTTGGAGAGAACGTTCCAGAAGAGACAGTCGAAAAGATCCGTGCCGCCAACCGGAATTTGAACGAAGCCATGGAGGCATTGAAATCGGCAGGGTTGTACGAATCTGTGACGGAGGGGCCGAACGCCTTTCTGATTCTGAGTGGGGGCGGAAGTGCTCGTCAGGATCTTGAATCTGGGCGTGGCGTCGATCCGGAAACTTTTGCGGGGCTGTACGCTGGTCGTGCGATCCCGGAAATTCAGGATTTGATTGGAAAAGACGAACAGAATCGACTGACATACAACGACGAAGTGATCCGAATTTACTCGAAATCACGATTGCAACGAGTCTTAGCCAACCGAACCAAATTGACCGAAGTGAACTTCTAAGCACAATAGAATCGTTCAATCCGACTGTTCGGGTCATTCCAACGGATTCGATGGACATTAGAAACTTGCTTCCGATTCGGAGAGATTGCTGAGAATTTGTTTTCAATCGTTCCGAGACTCCTTATACAATGAGACAGCAGCTTTATTTCAAAGTTGTTGCCACCTTCCATGATTCTCGTCAACAGCCATCCGGCAGCGGCGAAGTCCCGGGGATTGACATTATGAAGACCGCTTGGAAATTTTCCGCATTACTATCAACTCTCTTCGTTGCGAGTCTGGGTTTCGCCAACGACCCGGTCGTTCGGGCTCCAATCGTACGATCGTACGAGTCACCTTCAGGGGACACCTTCGGGGCGATCTCGGTTCAGCTGCCGGCCAGCAACGAATCGCGAAGTAAGGTTGATCACGTTGTCGTGATTGATACTTCTGCCAGCCAAATTGGTGAGCATCGCACTGTTGCTCTGAAAGCTCTGAAAAGCTTTCTTCAGAATCTGCCCGAAACTGATCGAGCAACTGTCATTGCAGTTGATGTTGAAGCTGTCCCAATGATGGACGGATTTGCATCCCCCGCAAAGGCTGCTGAAGCATCTCTTGCAAAACTGGAAGAACGTTTTCCAGCGGGAGCGACCAACATCGCCAAAGGTTTGGATGCAGCTTCCAAAATTCTTGCAGAAAGCAAAAACGGTTCAATCACATTCATCGGTGATGGAATGAGCGCTGCTCATCTCATCCAGATTGATGAGATGAAAACTCTGACATCAAACTTTCGAGCCCGGCAGATTCCAGTTCATGGATTCGCTGTCGGTTCAAGTAAAGATATGCAGCTTCTCGGTGTGCTTGCTCAGGAAACAGGTGGATTCGTCATGCGAGACGAATCAAGCAAAACATCTCTCACCGGAGAACAAGCAGGTGAACTTCTTGCAGCTGCCGCTATGAAAGTCGTTTCGTATCCAGAAACAGTGACCATCAAAGACAACGAAGCTCAGCTTCTTCCAGGTTACGCTCTGCCACTCCGTTCAGATCGTGAAACTGTCTATCTTTACAACGGAAGTGTTGAGCCCAATGCAACCTTCATTTCAGGGGTTCATCAGTGGAGCCTTTCAGGTCTGGAACGTTCAGCCGGAAACACTTTCCTTCGAACGTTGTGGTACCAGAGTGAAGCAACTGAAGGTCTCTCATTAGGTCTTGCAGGTGACTGGCTTGTCAATCTTGCTCATCAGCAATTCGAAGACAACATTGTCCGTATGGAAGCACAAGGTGTTCAAGCACTGAACCAGGGTGCTTTTGACACAGCTGAGAAGATCGGCTTCTCAATTCAAGAAATCGATCCCGGCAATACGACAGCGATTCAATTGATCGATCAAGCTGGTCAGAAAATGGTACTACAAACTGTGCAGTTTGAAGTTGACCAAGCTGTCGATGCAGCGAAGCAACTCGATACAGATCGCACAGGACCACGTGAAGAAAACCCGATTGAAGCCTACAAACAATTGAAAGATGCTCGGACCCAAGCCCTGCGAGCCGAAGTCAATCAAGGAATTCAACGAGCACTCTCGATTGTTGAAATCGATCCTGATGCCGCATTGAGTGGGCTTGATCAGATTCGTGGAACAATCAAATCCGCGACTGACATTGATCCGGAAGCTCGCAACCAGTTGCTGCGTCAACTGACTTCAACGCAATTGGATGTGATCTCCCAGAAGCAGAAGATTTCCCTCAAGAATGCTGAACGAAATAAACGACGGGTGGAAGTCGAAGCTCAGGCCCGACTGGTCCAATATGCAGAAGAGCGTGATGCAAAGCTTGAGCAAATGGTGGATCG
Source organism: Thalassoglobus sp. (assembly GCF_048270125.1). Classification (NCBI taxonomy): domain Bacteria; kingdom Pseudomonadati; phylum Planctomycetota; class Planctomycetia; order Planctomycetales; family Planctomycetaceae; genus Thalassoglobus; species Thalassoglobus sp. The sequence goes on from NZ_JBLWTN010000025.1 coordinate 41,512, forward strand.
AATCCGGGCACTCTTGATCGAAGGCTATCAGGGAGATGCAGGGGCGTTCGAATCAGCGGAAGCTGTCGCTCGTGGAGTTATCAGCGAATACCCGAATAGTGCAATGGGTGTTTCGGTAGTGTTCGTTTCAGAAGCTGCGGGACAGATTGACAAATCGAATCGATTACGACACCTGCGTTCGGATCGTTTTCTCGAATCGCTTTATCAAGTCGAACTCTCACACGTTCCGTTCCCGGACGAACCTCCAATCTTGTATCCGCCAGCTGAAGTTTGGCAGGCACTTACAATTTTGCGTGAAAAGTGGAAGTCAGTCGACTTGCGTAATGACAGTCCGAACGAACAAAAAATCTACGATGCTCTGGATGATATCACGAACATCGAATTCCCAGGAAACCCACTTTCTGACGTGGTTCAGTTCCTCAGTAGCCAGCACGGAATTCCGATCATCATTGATGAAGCAGAGCTGAGTAACGAAGGTCTGAGCCCGGATGATGAAGTTTCACTGGTTCTTTCCGGTGTCACACTCAAAGCTGCTCTGAAACTTCTGCTTGAGCAACATGCTCTGACCTATGTGATTGAAGACGAAGTGATGAAAATTACCACACTTCTGAAGTCGGCTGACTCGCTCACTACTCGTGTTTACCCAGTTGCTGATCTTGTGATTCCAATCTTCCCGTTGAACGGTGGATTCGGTGGAGGTGGCGGTCTTGGTGGACAAGGTGGCGGTCAACTTGGTGGTCAGCAAGGCGGCCAGCAAGGTGGTGGCGGCTTCGGTGGCGGCGGTGGCGGTGGCGGCGGCTTTGGTGGTGGAGGACAGTTCAGCGTCCCAGCACAGCCGATTCCCGGCAAAAAAAAACTCAACCTGAAGTAAAAAAAGAAGAGCAAAAACCTCTCTTTCAACCGGTTGATCAAAAACAGGGGCAACCCGCCGCTCGACAAGGGCAGCAGGCTGCCCCTTTATTTATTCAACCCCAGGGAAAACAATCGACTGAGACTCCCTTCAAATACGACGACGTCAAAATGCCAGAAATCTCCGAGGAATCAGCCCGGAAAGACTGGTCAAAGTTCTTCTCAAAGAATCGTCCGTATCCAGTTCGCATCCGCCAGTGGGTGATGAAACTCCACCAGGAGGGGAAGCATAAAACCGTCATTGGTTGTCTCGAATCCGCTCTGATCCAAGGGCAGGCACAGCCATGGATGTACGAAGTGCTCGCTCTCTCTATGGAGATTGAGAATAAGCCGCGTAAGGAAATCGAGCGTGTCGTTCTTTCTCTCTCGGACTTCGGTGCCGTCACGTTTGATAACTTGATCTATTCGGCAGCGTACCTGACCCGTTTTGATCGAAAGAGTGCCGCGCTTGGTCTGTATCAGCAAGCTTCTCGCCTGGCACCCGAAAGACATGAACCCTACATGCTGTCGCTCAAGTTGGCCAAAGACGCTGGAAACCCGGATGATGTGATCTGGGCAGCAACGGGAGTCCTGCAATACTACTGGGGCAAAGACTATTTGAATAAACATCGCGATGCAGAAAACATCGTTGTTGATCGTATTCAACTGTTGAAAAAAGAGGGAAATCAGGAACAAGCCCAGCAGTTGCAAAGCCAACTTTCCCAATGCCTGGCGCGTGATCTCATCATCCGTGTCGACTGGAGCGGAGGCGGCGATCTTGATCTGTATGTCGAAGAGCCACTCGGAGCCGTCTGCTCTTTTGAAACCCCGTTGACGATCGCGGGTGGTATTTTCATGCACGACGGAGCTGGGCCAGACCAAGCGAATTGCTACGAGTCGTATGTATGCCCACAGGGAGTGACCGGCCCTTACCAGATTCGAGTGAAGAAGTCATTTGGCGAGGTCGTCGGAAACCGGGCAACTGTCTCGGTCCTCATCAATGCCGGGACTCCTGAAGAAGAGAAGATCGTCCGGACCGTGGTTTTCAACGACGAAGAAAGTGGGTTCACGATCGATCTTCCAAATGGACGGAGAACACAGCCACGCAATCTTTCCCAATTGGAACCGACTTCTGGAACTCAATTGTCGATGCTCAATACAGCTCCGTTACGGTTTCATTCTGTCGGAAGTCTCAACGAGCGAAAGGCAAAAGTTCATCAACAGTTTGCTGAAGATCGTCTCGGTCCTACACGTCGAGCAGGGGCCGTCGGGTACGCTCCGGTTGTGCAAACGATTCCAGAAGGAACATCGATGACTGCTCAAGCAGTTGTTTCGCCAGACCGCCGCTACGTCCGATTGTCGCTTCAACCATCAATTACGAATGTGACCGATGTCTTCACTTTCAGTTATTTGAATAATGGAAATGCGAACGGCGGAAATACTGGCGGCAATTAAGCGGTCGCGTTGTTGCAGGCGTGTGGAATTGGTGCAGCCCGCTTCCAGTGTTGATGTTTTTGTTCGGTCGTTCAAAAGAAGTTGTGGCAGATTTCGTCATAGAATTCTTGCCGTTACTGCGCGATTGACTTTGAACCGCTCGATGATGATCCGGCGATCGGATAGCCCTCTGGAAGTGGACGTGAAGCGACCCAAAATCCAGAATCCTGGACGAGCTCTTTCAGTTTTCGGTGTAATTCGAAACTCTCAGGATAGACCCAGAATGTAATCGTGGCGTTCGATCCTTCGGAGATGAGGGCCGAGCGAAACTGAGACCTTGGCTGAATTGCCTCTTCGAAGGTTTCCGCTTCCACATCTCTCGTAGGGTGAATCACCCAGTCCGTCACCGAGATTCGTATCATGCCAGTCCCGAAACGAGCTCCTTCGAGGAGTGACCCCGATTCTCGCTGAACGAGGAACTCCATTTCGTATCCGCTAATTGGTCCGACTGTTGATTGGAAGCGTGGTTGGTTCATCAAAAAATCACGTCGACGATGCATGTCACGTTTCACAAGTTCTGCTAACAGGTCGACAGGGACGTACGAAATTTTATTGTCGTGAATGCGAAAATGAACTTCTTTACCGGAAACAACTCGCCCAACAGGATTCAAGCGGTGGGCGAGCTTTTCAGGATCTGGTCGTTTCTCGCTGGTCTCTTCGAGTCGCTTCTCGAGAAGATCTATGATTTGTTGCGATTTCAGTTGATCCGTCTCATGCAATTCTGAAAGCTGACTCTTCTGTTGCAGCGAATTTGAGAGCGCTGAGAGTTGCGCCTTGAGCTCATCAAGCTTCAATTGTTCTTTGGATTTGCTCGATTTGAGTACTGCCAGTTCCTTTTTGAGGCTGGAGACTCGCTCTTTGCTCTTCGCTGCCTGCTCTTTGATCGTGTTCGTCTTCTCTTCCAACTCTTTGGGGATCACGACTTGAGCTATGGCAGGGAAGTTCAGATCAGGTGGAGCGACAAAATCGGGAGCAGACACAATTTGCTCGGATTCAGGCTGAACTTCGCTGAACAGTTCTGCATCGACCGGGAACTCTCCCTCGATTGGTCCAGCTGGAAGCAGTTCAATGGAAGCAGATGTTTCAGGTTCGGTGACTTTGAGTTTTTCGGATTCAATGGAGAGCAGAGGGGCCTGGCTTACGCGAACACCTGCAACCACGATTAGGATGATCAGAATCCCGACGATATTTGCGATCACATCAAGGAAGGAATCTGAGCCGAATGATGACTCTTCGACATGTCGGCGACTCATGATGTTGTTCTCCCGTGACTGGAGCCTTCTCGATATTGAGGTATAAACACGAGAATATTCTATTCGATTTCAGGTTGGCAAAAGGGACTCTGAGAAATCGTGAATGAGTGCTTAACGGACTTCTACTGCAACTCGTATTCAATACTCGAAGGAACGTCCCAATCCTGAGTCAGTTCTTTCGCTTTTGTGTAGTGGAGCAGACCTCCGGGGTGAATCACAATTTTGACGACCGGCTTCCAGAAGTACGTCTGAGGAGCAGTTCCCCAGTCTCCAGTTGATTTCGAAACAGCTGAAGAGAGTGCTGCTTTCAGCTCAGCCGGGGCTGTTCCTTCTGGAACTTTGAGAGGGATTTGATCATCGATCTGGAATTGATCCGACCACAAATGAATTTCCAGTTCGCGTTCAATTCCAATCGTTCCCTGCCTCTGCGGAGCAGGTCTTCCGTTCGTGCTGCTTCCACCAGATTTTTGGTCTGAGGTTTGTCCTTCGAAGGGATTGATGGGAAGCATTGCAGGCATCTCTGATTGCTGCATTGGCTTTGCGTTTTGAGCGGAGAATTGTCCCGGTGGTTGTTGTGCTTGCGCTGATCTTGGCCTTGGGTTGATATCAAAAACTCGCTGCGCGTCAGCACCAGAATTGGAGCGTCGAGATTCGGTCCGGGGGGCCCTGTTGGAAGGCTGTCGAGATGAAGGTTCCCGAGAAGAAAATTCCCGATTGGAGTTCTCTGGTGCTCCAGCCATTTCAGGTTGGCGGGAAGTATGCTGTTGAGCGTCCAGTTGTGATTGCAACTGCGATAGTGATGGAGGCTGTGATTGAATTTGCGACTCAGTTGGCGACTGTCCTAGCGAACGTGCCTGCTGTTGTGATTGAGACAGTGATTGTGACCGTGATTGAGTTCCTGACTGTGCCCCTGATTGCGGGTGCGTTGGTGAGATTCGAGGAATCTCTGCTGAGTCATCTCGGCTGGGAGGTAGCCATTTCTCATCGCCTAAGAAGCTCCCTTTTTTGGAACGGTTCGAGGCGTCAAGCTCCGGGATATGAAACTCGCCTGCTCGGTTAGAATAGTTGAGTGGTCCCCGTACTGCTGCGAGCCGTCCGGTTTTTGCAGCGACGCGGTTTCGATTTTCTAAGACCGCAGCGACCGCTTCTTCGCAGGCGCGAATCGCTCCCGGTTCTGACTCTGACCATCTGATGTCGGTGTTCGTATCGACGAGCTCATAGCCGAAACGGTGATCCAGTTTTGAGAGCAGGCCACGTGCGATATAGAATCCTGTTGTCCCTTCTGGTCGGACCACAAGCAAAATATATGGTTTTTCGTTGTTGTTTCGTTCCCGCGACCAATACTCAACAAGTGCTTCCGCGCCAGCCAGAACCGGATTGTATTCGGGCGGAAATCCACTGAGATCCGCTGCTGTCAGGACAACTCCCTCAGCGACAAATACGATTTCTTTTTTGCGACACTCAATCAGGATTGGCTTTCGAGCCGTTCCCGTTAGTGAATCATAAGCGACGATTTCGGTTTCGGGAGGAAGGTTGGCAATCTCCTCTTCGAGCCGGGCAAGCTGGCGAGTCAGTTCTGCGGCACGATTCTGCAAACGTTGACTTTGCTCTTTCTCTTCGGCCGTCAGGCTGTTGAGTTGACCCATTTCAAGTTGTTTCTGTTTGAGCGATTGGAGAAGACTTTCTTGCTCAGACTGGATCTGTTTCAACTCGTCGTGCAAGCGGGAGCGGTCTCGCTCCATCGCTTTCCGTTGTTCTTCCAACTGCTGCATATTTGAAGAGAGGGCTGCAACCTTCGCTTTCCACTCTTGGTCGATTTGGTTTTGTTTGCGCATCGCGACTTGCAATTGAGCATTGTACTCCGCACGCAGGCGAGCTTGTTTGGCTTCCCAATCTGCTTTAAGAAGTTCATTTTCTTTGAGACTATTCCCCGCCAGCAGAGGCAGGATTGGCTCGTTCTCATCGAGTTCGTCCGGCTCATCAGTGAGAATTGGCGTCACAATTCCAAGAAGATTCTCAAGTTCTTCGACTGACTTCACTACCGGGAATTCAGGAGAAGCGACTTCTTCGTCCGGTTCCTGATTCAGAATTTCGATAGAAACGATTGGGAGTTGAGATTGTTTTTGAATTTTTTGAGTGATGACCAGCAGCAAAAAGATCAGCGCACCCATTGTGCAGACCAATACGGCCAGAAATGGGAAAAGAGTGACAGAAGGTGTGCTGGAACGTCGACGCACGGAAACTCAGTAATTTGAGACAATAAATAGAGAACTGAAAACAGAACTGGAAGGTGTCGTGAACTGGAAAGTCTCACAACTCAGCGGTCTTTCGGTTAAGCTGCATCACGGGTACGCGATCGTGCTGTGAGCAGGTTCACAGCGGCTGTGAGGTTGTGGAGTGTTTGCTCAAACGTCTCGGCGGTATGGAGCGTGTCGAGGTTATGGTCGAGCTGGCCTTGCAAGCGTAGCAAGGATTCTTCCTGACCAATGATTCTCTCAAGCTGGCCCCCTTGTTTCACCATGTTCTCACTTTGGCTGGCAAGTGCAGATGTCAGTTGTGAGAAGTTCTCTTGCCAGTTTTCAATTCTGTTCGCGAAGCCTGTCAGCAACACGTCCAGTTTCTCATGTTGTTCTTGCGAAGTGGCTTCGACGTTTGAGCTCAATGTCTTGGAGAGCTCTTGGATGCTTGCGAACATTTCCCGTTCCGCAGCTTCACGACTGGCAGCAAGTGCCTGAATTTCTTTGAAGAACTGCAAGCTCATTGATTCTTGTGAGTCCAGAAACTGCTGACGGTATTCCGAAAGCTGTTGAGCATGTGTCGAAAGAGTTTGCCCAGTCCCGTCAGTGAGCGCCTGTGTCAATTTCTCTTGCTGGACGAGAAGAGTGTCTGACCACTGAGTCCGCAATTCTTCCAGAGCGGATGACCAAGCAGAGGTTTGCTTGCCGATCATCGCTGCTGTTTGTTCAAGTAGCGATTCAGACGCCTTAGTCTCGGCTTCCAGCAACGGGTGACTGTTGTCTGGGGTCAGCGGGAAACATCGATTGACTTCGAGGCGGCTTCGTTCATCGATTTGGCTGAGTAGATCTTCTTCCGCTCGTTTAATGAATAGCGAGGCGAAGCCTAAGACGAGCGACAAAGAAAGTGCTAAAGCGGTCGTATCAAACGCGACGGCCAATCCATTTGTCACTTCATCCAGCGACGTTTCCAATTGATCAGGAGTGACATTCGCAATCGCCAGCGTGATTCCCATAACGGTTCCGAGGAACCCGAGAATCGGAATCGACCAGATGACAGTTTGCAGGAGTTGATGGCTGGCATGCAACCGGTCGGCGGCCGCTTCAGAGAGATAAGTGAGATGATCTCCCATTCCTTGACCGGATCGCTTGCCCTTGAAGAACGCGAGGATATGGTCGAGTCGACGTCCCCAGTATGTATTCTGGAGTTGTGCCGAGGCCGAAGTTAATCGGTTTTGAAAGCGACCAACGTTTAGGTCGAGATCGTCGCTGACCTCTTTGATGCCAAAGTTCGGAACGCTGTATAATGCTCGTAACTCAAAGATCATCAAAACAGCTTTGACTGCGATGATTGAGAGTCCAACGAAGAACAACCCAGCGAGGACACGTTCTAGCGGATGACCGCAGAAGTATCGCAGCGCGAGCTCTTTCGCCACGGGCAGGTGGGGAATCTGTTGATAGAAGAGCCAGGTGGCACCAACGGCCCAGATCCAGGGCGCGGTGAGAATTCGATACCCAATCCCAGTGGATTCTTGAATTATGTTTTGATCACGCATGGTACATTACACCAACAAAGTCAATGAATCGGCAGATTCTGCAGACTGTCTAAGGAGAACAATCGGCTGTATCGTTATGATCGTCCCAGACGCGCTTGATCATTGATGGAATGTTGACTAGCGTTTTTTTTCGGGAAAGATATTTGGAACGAAGTCCCGCAAAATCAGGTGACTCTCCATGCCCATTAAATTTCGATGTCCAAATTGCCAGCAATTTTTAGGAATTTCTCGCTCTAAGGCCGGAAGTGTTACAGATTGCCCGACCTGCGGGAGGACTCTGCGAGTTCCGAATCTCGATGGGGAAGTCTCTCCGCTCCCTCCGCCTCGTTTGAATTTCGAAGACCGTGACCTTCAGCGTGCTCTTGGCGCGCTGGCTTCGCTCGGGCCAGATGGCGAGCCTGTCGATGTCCCCGTTTCTCAGGAGCCACATCCCGAAGAAATCCTCGATGCGGTGGAATCTGAGCATGCCGAGAATATCCCGGTCATCGTTGCTGAACCGATTCCTCGATCGGCGCCGGTCAAGGTCTCCTCGGAGGCGGAGACTGCAACGCCTGAGCAACTTCAGGAAGAACTCGCCCAACTCGACATGGCGATCCCCATTCTAGAACCTGAGGAAGTCTTCATCCGCTCGGGGAATTCGATCAGGTTCGCCATTCTCGGGATTGTCATAGGCTTGATACTCGGATTTCTGATCGGCCGCTTCACCTCGCCAGATTCATCAGGCTTGTCTGAATCTGTGGTGAATCGTAACGGAAAAGCGAAAATCGAAGTCGTCGCTCCAAAGGCTGAACCAGCTTTGCCTCAGGGAGATGTCGTGCAAGCGGCAGGCTCAGAGGTGGCCGGAACACTCAGTTACAAATCTGCCACCGGAGAAATTCGTCCTGACAAAGGAGGGCGTGTCCTGATTCTTCCTGCGCAAAATCGATCCAATACCAAACTTCCAGGAAACGGTTTTCGAGTGGGAGCCAAGCAGATTGACCAAGATGTTCTCGCTGCCGCCGTGACAGCCTTAGGCGGAGGGTTTCAGCTGGCGGATGATGAGGGAGAATTTACGTTTTCGAATTTGGCCCCAGGGGACTATCTCATCCTTTTTGCTTCGCGCTATCAATCTCTTGACGAATCTCAGGTTGCTTCACCAAACGTTCAGAAAATTCTCGATCACTATTTTGAACACCCATCTCGCGTGATCGGGCAAGTTCAGCATCAGGCTCTCAGTATTAAAGTCACTTCGGAAGAGAATCCAGCTCTCGAAATTGAATTCGGTCGCTAGAGCTCTTGCGTGTTCTGAGTCTAACGCAGCGGCTGCAAAATCTGCCTCATTGTCGGTACGCAATTGTTTTGAGCTTGCTGTTTCTGGTGCCGTTTGAGAGCCGGAAATCTCTAAAATTCAGGTGAAAGAGTTCGCTTTTTCTAGTGGGTTGCCGACTGGTTACGGTCTGAAGACACGTTGACCCAGTTTCGGTATCGGACTTATGATGAAAAATTGTGGCAATGATTGCCCAATCTCGGATTTATTCTAGTGCAGGATGCGTATTGTGAGTTCTTCCGCTGAACATTTGATCCCATATTCGCAAGTTGAACAACTCCGATCCGGAAGAGAAATTGTTCGACAAGAGGCGGAAGCCCTGCTGAATCTGGCAAGGAATATGGACGCATCATTCCTTTCCGCTGTGAATCTCGTCAAAGAATGTACCGGAAGTGTCATTGTTTGCGGGATGGGGAAAGCTGGGCTGATTGGGAAGAAGATTACCGCAACACTTTCGTCAACGGGAACACGCGCTCACTTCCTGCACCCCGCAGAAGCGGTCCATGGAGACTTAGGCTGTCTGCATGAGGACGACGTTTTGATTGTTCTTTCGAACAGTGGTGAAACGGAAGAAATTCTAAACGTCATTCCCACCGCCAAACGGTTCGCGATCCCTGTCATCTGTATCACAGCGACCCACCACAACAGCTTAGCATTTCGATCCGATATCGTCCTGGAAATTGGGCGTGTTCGTGAAGCGTGCCGCTGGGGACTCGCTCCCTCGACCAGTACAACCGCGATGTTGGCGCTCGGTGATGCGTTAGCACTTGTCGTTAGTGAAGCGAAAGGATTTATGCCGCATCATTTCGCCCAGTTTCACCCAGGTGGAAGTCTCGGACAGAAACTGAAGCCGGTGACTGAACTGATGCGTCCCAAAGATCAACTTCGCATTGCTGCCGACTTCGAGACCGTGCGCGACGTGATTACACAATCAGCCAAACCGGGACGTCGAACAGGCGCCGTCCTGCTGGTGAATGCACAGGGGGCTCTTTCGGGGCTGTTCACCGATAGTGACCTGGCGCGACTCCTTGAAACTCGACAAGACTCCGTTCTTGATGAGCCAGTTTCAAAAGTCATGACGAAAGAACCGCTCACACTCAGTACCGATTCCATTTTCTCAGACGTCATCGAGATTCTCTCGACGCGAAAAATTAGTGAAATTCCCGTTGTCAGTGCGGACCGAAAGCCTGTCGGATTGATTGACATTACGGACGTGATTGGCTGGCTGCCTGCGGAAGGTTCCACGACCGATGATTTAGCGGAGCCGAACTCTTGATTCGTTTACTGCTGACGACTGGGACGATGTTATTCATCTCGTCAGTGTATTTTCTGTATGTATCATTTGTCGTTCCTTTCACCGTGGCTCAAAAGATTCCTGCGGATCAGGTGGTCGCGCAAATTTCTGGCTATCAGCCTCCGGTTCTTTCTGACGCCGTCTCTGAGCATTTCTCCGAAGTGAAATGGCTTCAAGCGGGCGAAATTAAAACATTCCAGTCGAAGAATACACTTTTCTATACACGCGACGTCGAACGGGACAAGACGAGTGGAAACAAAGTCCGCATGTCCCCGATTGCCATGCTCTGGACCGACCCGCGCCGTCCTGATGCAAAACCTTATCGGCTGATCGCAGAGACAGGCATTGTTCAGTTCGAGAATCAATTCTTCGACGCAGCTTTACACCTGAAAGATGCGAAGCCGGGGCGGATCGTGTGGGCGACACTCGAAGGAGTTGTCCATATCGACGGAGCTGACGGACTTGTCATCGATGGAAAGCAATTTGTGTTTTCCGAACAATCTGGACAGCTCTACAGCGACTATCCTGTAAGCTTTCACTACGGCCCGACAGCGAACGATCAGACTGAAGTCGCCGGGACAGCCGATCAAATCAACTTGAGTTTGACTCCTTCCGAGGATGCAGTGCTGGGGAAAGATATGCCTCGCGTTGGTGGAGTTTCTGTTATCACTCTTCGGAAAGACGTTCGGCTTGATACCACATTCTTTGAAGATGGTGTGCGTCACCAGGCATTGCTGACTTGTGATGGCCCTTTCGAATATCACGTCTTAAAAAAGCAGGCGACATTTAATAGCCGAGTCAAGATCACTCATCTCGAGCCTGGCGAGAGACGGGTGATGGCCGAAACTCTGGAAGCGGAAAGGCTTCGACTTCAATTTGAGCCGGCTCCGACTGCAAAAGAAAACGGCAAATCAAGTGAGTTCTTCGACGATCTCGTTCTTCGTGAAGTTCGAGCTTTTGGATCGACGCAAAACGGATTAGTAGGACGCAACTCTCAGATTCGAATCCGTTCTGAACAACAGAAACTTGTCGCGACGATGCAGGATCTCGCCTACGACGTCGTCACTCGAACCGCCAGATTTCTTGATCCCAAACAGGTCGTGGTGAAGCGAGGAGATGCAACATTCGCCTGCCCGAATGTTTTGGTCGAACATACCGTTGAAAACAGGATTCAAAAAATCGAATGCCGTGGCCCGGGAAGCATTGAAGTTGCGCACGAGAGATTCGGGAAGTCGCATGCAGAAGCATCCTGGGTTGGAGCTGTCAACGTCTTTCCTGATGAGACAGGACCACTTCACATTCTTGAGCTACTCGAAGGGGCTCAAGTCGTCATTCCTGAAATGGAAAGTGCTTCGGGGAAGCGAACGTTTGAAATGGGTATGGCTGCGAACCAACTCCGATTGTGGGTCGATCTGGATAAGGCCGAACAAATTAAAGAACCGGAAACGATTCTCAATCAGGAACTTCCGCTGACCAGAGCACTGGCAGCTGGAAACGTCAAAATGGTTTCGAAAGATGTCATTGTTGAAAACTCGGATCTCATCAATGTGTTGCTTGTCCCGGGAGTGATTCAAGAAGAAGCGGACAATAAAGTTTTGGGTGCGAGCTACACCGACGATTCACGAAATTCTAAAGAGCGTGATCCCATTTATGTGTCGACTGATCAAATTCAGATCAACTTGATCCACGATCAGAGCAATGGAAAAATTGAACTCAAGAAACTCGATGGCGTCGGAAACGTCAATGTCCGACATCAACCGGAAGCCAGCCCTTCATTGCAGCAGTTTGGTGGAGAGTCACCAGTGGTTTTGACAGGGACACGTGTCGTCGCGACGCGAGACGGGGCCGAGGATCAACAGGTGACTGTCCTTGGAACACTCGATCAATTCGGAGAAATTGAAAATCCAGCGACCGTGGAGTTCGGACCGACTCGTATCGGCGGAGCAAATCTTAGCTTCAATCAAAAACGAAACGAAGTCTCGGTCATTGGTCCCGGAGCGTTTCTGATTCCAGTCACTCGCGATCTGGACGGGAAAGAGCTCGATCAACCTGCCACCCTCAAAGTGGAATGGCAGGAGAAGATGGTGTTCAACGGACTTGATGCTCGCTTCTTTGAAGCTGTCAGTTGCTCGCTGAGTGGTCATCAGGAATCAATTTCACGAATGAATTGCAATGACTTAACTGTTCGACTCACCCAGCGAATTTCTCTGCTGGAAAAGCCTGACCCCGCAAAGAAAGTCGATGTGAAATCGATCGAGGCCCGACTTGGGGTTCAACTGGAATCAAGGAAGTTTGAAGGAACGAAACTTGTCGGCGTCTATCAGGGAGAGCTTGCAGAGTTTACGATCAATCAGCTGACCGGTGATTTTGTCGGACTCGGTGACGGAGAAATTCACTCTTGGTCGCTGGGCGACGGTTTGAAACTTGCACCGAGCGATGCAGCTGAGGCGAACCGGCCTATTCGCTCTGACGAAGAGCAAAAGTGGCGGTATTCTCGTCTAAAATTCTCTGGGAAACTGACTGGAAACTTCGAGCAGAAGGTCGCAAACTTTGAGCGGCAGCGAATCGGCATTCTCTCAGCACCCGTGGAACAGGCACAAGTGAAGTTCAAAGAAGATCATGTCTCGATGGTGAAGGATGCGGTGCGACTTGATTGCCGCACTCTGAAGATTTTCCAGAAAGAGTTCAACGACCGAGCATACTGGGAACTGTTCGCACAAAATGTCAATGAGCTGGAAGGACAGGTTTTCCGGGCTGTTGCAGATGAACTTTCCTTTGACGAACGACTCGGACGGTTCATTCTTCGCGGAATTGGAAAAGATGCGACGTTGTACTTCCAGGAACGTCCCGGAGCTTCCTTCAGCCCATCTTCGCACCGGCTGATTGAATTCATCCCGAAGAAACGTAGCATCACAGTCGATGGTTCAAGTGGCTTGGGTGGGTGACCTTCGCAAGATTCATCTTGCTCGTCTGCGAGCACTCAATGAGTAACCGGACCAGTTCCTTTGACAACGGGATTTTTCAGCGAGCCGATTCCGGTAATTGAAATGGTGACCACGTCGCCATCTTCAAGAGAAAAATCATCATCGGGAACAATTCCTGTTCCGGTAAGCAGAAACGCACCGTTTGGGAATTCGTCTTCTCGCCCCAGCCAGCCGGCCAGATCGGGCAACTTGCGATACAGTTCGCCGAGATTTGTGGAATCGGAAGTGATGGTCTCTCCCTGACGTTCGATGAGCAGGTCAATCTTGGTAGCTGCAAGATCTAACGTTTCCGTAGCGAGTTGAACGACTGGTCCGATCGAGCAGCATTGCCGATACACTTTTGCCTGCGGGAGATACAACGGGTTTTCACCTTCAATGTCTCTGGCGGACATGTCGTTGCCAATTGTGTAACCAACAATCTCCATTTTCGGATTCAGGACAAGCGTGAATTCCGGCTCCGGAACACTCCACTGGCTGTCATAGCGAACACGGACAGCCTCGCCCGGGTTGACAATGCGATTCGGCGTGGCCTTGAAGAAGAGTTCAGGACGATCAGCGGTGTAGACGAGATCATAGTGAGAAGCTCCTGTCTCGGATTCTTCCATTCGCGCGACCTGACTCCGTTTGTAAGTCACACCTGCTGCCCATGTTTCCTGATGATCGACCGGTGCTAAGAATTGCACGGAATCCAATGCACAGGCTTCTGCACTCGCAAGAAGGCTCTCCACAAGTTTTTGCGGCTTCTCTGAGTTCAGCACATCCGCCAGCGTGGAGATGTTTTCTGATTCCGAAAGATCGAGTAACTGGACTTGAGCTTCTTCAACAACTGCAACTCGAACAGTGCCGTCTGCGGTTTTTACTTTTGCGAGTTTCATCTTATCTCTTTCAGTCAATGTTCTTGAAGAAGAAGGCTTCTGGAAGGAGTCTAGCTCAATAAACGGTATTTCTCTAAGGCAACCAAGGTTCGCTGCATGTCTTCCGGAAGTGGAGCGACAAACTCCATGATGGCATCCGTGACTGGATGTCGAATTGTCAGTTTGTGTGCGTGTAATGCCTGTCGAGAGATCAATGGAGTTTCGTCTTCGGTGGAGTCTGTCTCTGCAAGTTCCGATTCAAAAACACGATCGTGCCCGGCATATAATCTGTCTGCAATGATTGGTGCTTTGAGATGCTGCAAGTGGACCCGGAGCTGATGAGTCCGGCCTGTTTCGGGTAGCAACTGAACGTAGATAAAGCCCCGGTATCGTGTGAGGACATTGTACTTGGTGATCGCCTCTCTCGATTTTTCAGTCGGCTCACAGACGATCATTTTCTCCCGTACTTTCGGATGAACTTTGACGTGAGTGCGAACGTAGTCCGCATCCCGTTCCAAGTTCCCACGGGCAATAGCGTGATACTCCTTCTTCACGGTTCGCTGTTCAAATTGTTTTGTCAATTGGTGATGGACCTGATTGTTCTTTGCGATCACGATCGCACCAGTCGTGTCTCGGTCCAAGCGATGAACAATGCCTGGTCGAAGCTGGCCAGCGATATCGCTCAGTTGATCGAAATGATATTGCACTGCAGCTGCGAGAGTTCCCGTAAAGTTTGATTTTCCGGGATGCGTGACAAGATTTGCGTGCTTGTTGATGACGGCAATGTACTCATCTTCGAAGATCACTTCGATAGGGATGTCTTCGGCGGCAATCCCGCTTTCAGCTTCTTCCAGTAACTGCACAGAGATGCGGTCATTCACACGCAAGCGGCGGGAAGCCTTGACCGGGAGACCGTTGACCAGAACGACATTCTGTTCGATCGCTCGTTGAAATTGACCACGGCTGTGGTTCGGGAAGATACGGGTCAAGTAGTGGTCGATTCGCCAACCGTGTGCGCGAGACTCGACTGTGAGGTCCTGTTTCGAGGTGTAAAGGTCATCACTCATGAAATTTGGTGTCGGAAAAAAGTTTAGCTCCACACATGAAGCGCGGAGCTAAACGGAAGAGCAGGTATTATGTCTGTGACGACATTGAAAAGATGTCTTCAGATTGCGCGAGGCGGCTCTATTCCTTGGTCTCCTCTTCAGCTGAGGCTTCAGGCTCTTTCGCAGGTTTAGCTTCTGCTTCAGTTTCCGCCTTTGGTTCTTCCGCCTTTGGTTCAGCAGCTTTTGGCTCAGCAGCTTTTGGTTCAGCTGGCTTGGCGTCTTCTTTTGGTTTGCCTTCTTCTTTTACGGGCTCAGCCGGTTTGTCAGCTGTTTCTTCAGATCCCTTTTTGGCTGCGTCTTTTGCGGCATCATCTTTTTCAGGGTTTGGGAATGATTTGGGGGCTTCGTCATCAGCCTTCACCGGCTCTTCGCCCTCTTTTTTCATTTCCTCTTCTGAAGGAACAGTGTTCTGATTGGCCTCACCGACTCCTGCCGATGGCAAGTTCAAGAGATTGTCCTGGAGAAGTTCCAGGTTTGTTGGGTCGGGTGCGGGAATGCCACCGGGAAGGAGATCGCTCGGGAGCGGTCTGTCACTTGGTTTTGGATCTTGTTGTCGGAACCAGGCATAAAATTCCTGGGTCGATTTTTTCTGCAAGGCTTCCACGCGTTGTGTTGCCCAAGCTTTATGACCTGATTCGGGAAACTCCTCAATCAGTTTTTGATAGGTAGCAATCGCTTGAGATGTGTCATCGCCATTGAGAACTTCACGTGCTGTTGCCAAACCGAAAAGAGCTTCTTCCCGAGCGGCTGCTGGAGCATTCGTTTGCTTCAAGAGTTTTTCGAAGGCTTCGACAGATTCTGTCAGCCTTGCGTCGCTCACTTCACGATTGGTGAGGGCGGTGCGTAACCCTTCTTGAAGAAATCCTCTGCCTGCTTGCAGCAAGGACCAGGCTCCAACTGTTGTCCCCGGCGTTTTCTTTGCCAGATTCATGTAGTCGTCGGGAACGCGGTTCTCAACGAATTCTTCCCATTCCGCTTTTTGTGAAGAGACGGAACTTCTTGACCAGAGGATGACAGCGATCAGTACGACGGTCACGCCGATAAATCCCATCAATATCTGATTGGAATACGGCTCAATCTTTTTTAAGCCTGCAGTCAGCCACTTCTCCAGTTCCGTTTTCTCGGCTGCATGATGATAGTGGTGTTCCGGTCCTTGAGGCTTCTCGTCCGGAGTAGCTGGGACAGGGGGTTGTTGTGTTTGTTCGCTCATGGCGGTCCGTCATCCTGGCGTAGTGCCTTGTCAGGCTGCAATAAAGGGTCAAATTTGTATTCAGACTCAGCTGACGCCGATTGCCTTGATTTGACCCCTCAAACCAACAAATGGACACTTTTGTGTGTAAACATCTTCCGTGGAAGGGAACTCTCACTGCAATGGAAAAGTTCCTGTCAACTTTGTCTGATCTGTCTCAAAGCCCCAGTATAAGAACGTTTATGAAAACTGGTCAAGCTGCGGTCTTCAGAGAATTGATTCCCGAGAAGATTCGCTTCGCACACAGCCCGGCTTTCGAGTCCGTAATTCTTCTCGGAGTTCCGGTCATCCCCCGGTTTGTGAGTTATTTCCTGCGTGACAGCCTGCTCGGTACGCCGTAGAATCAATGCAGGCAATTTCAATGGTTCTCCTCCTCGAAGAGATCACTTTGACAAGTTCATAGACTGTTCACCACGAGACAGAATGTGAGGACAACGATGGAATCTGCTCCAAGTTGAGTATTAATCGGAAAACTCAGTGATGGACGCCCAAGTGAGTCAAAATTGTGATGTTTGATGGGTTTTTAGCTCGATTTGCTGTTTTAGCAAACAAAATTTCAGCCGCGAACGTAGTGAGTCTCCAGTTGTGAGTCTGTCTGCTTCTGAGAAAGGAAGCGTTTTATGCCGCAATTCCATCTCCAAAGGCTGATTCTTCTGTTCGTTTGTGTTGGCCTGACGATTCTTCCCGCTGAACTTTTCGGTCAGCAGTCAGGTCCGTCTCGTCTGCTGTTTTTAGGCCCGAATCGTCCTGTGGTACTTGAGATGGAGTTTATTGCAGGTCGGTTCAGCATCGATGAGATGCGCAGCCAATACGCAAAAGAAGTCTTCAAACAACTCGATAAAGACTCCAGCGGAACGCTCAGCCCGGAAGAAGCAAAGCAAATTCCGACCGAGGGGAGATTGCGAGTGGGCGTCGAGCGACTCGGTGAAACGTGGACGAGCATTGATGTCTCGCCAAATGATCAGCAAGTGACTTTGGCGGAATTGACTGCACATATTCAAAATGCACTCGGTCCGTCATTATCAATCGAGAGAGCACCTCCCAAGCTGGCGGCGACTGTTCGCTTGTATGAGGATCTCGACATTAATAAGGACGGGAAAGTTTCAGCGGACGAAGTTGAGCAGGGGTTGAAAGTCTTGCAGGCGTTTGACTTTGACGATGACGAGACTCTGAGTGTGGCGGAACTTCAGCCGTTTCCGATTTCAGTGGTCCAGGCTCAGCAGCAGGAACAAGCGAAGGAAGAGCCGGTTCCGCTCTTCTTTATTCGAGACGATGCAGAAATCGAACAGGCCATCTCCGGGCTCTTCGAACATTACTCCACCGAAGAGGCTGTCTCTGCGAAAATCCTGTCCGGGTTGGCCGAGCGCGACTTCAGCCGGTTTGATCTGAATGATGATCAAGCTTGGGACAGAGATGATTGGGAGCTTTACCTCAAGCGTTCTCGCCCAGATTTCGTTATGAAAGTCTCACTTTCACCACCAGGTGTGGAAGTTGTCAAAGGGGAATACACAGGCAGGAACCGTCCGACGATCGATATCGGCGGGATGCCCGTAGAATGGCGAGCCACAAGTAAAGTCTACCAGCAGTTCGATTCGACACGGTTATTTTTAACACGCTTCATCATGTCTGATGTCGACAAAAACAAATATCTGGACCCGATGGAGTTCAATGGACTGCAGGCAGATGTCCCTTTTGAAGCCGTCGACCTCGACGGAAATCAGCAAGTCACTCGCGAGGAAATTCAGTTCTTCTTTACAATGGACGGCTTGGCTGCTCAAAGCCGTTTGATTTTACTGCTTTCGAATGAAACCAAAACGTTGTTTGAAATTCTCGATACCAATCTCGACCGGCGATTGAATCCAAGAGAATTTCTCGCTGGCCCCGAACGCTTACTGGAGCACGACTTAAACGGCGATCAGGCACTACTTCCCGATGAACTGATGTCTGAGTTCCGAGTCACTTTCACTCAGCCACAACTCTTTGAGATCGACCCGGCCCGAGCCCAGAATAATATGATGAATCAGCGACAAGGCCGCACCAATGAGCAGGTCTCCGGTCCGGTCTGGTTCAGTCGCATGGATGATAATCTCGATGGAGAGATTTCCTGGAGAGAATTCCTGGGGCCTCGCGAGATGTTTGACACTCTCGATACAAACAGCGACCATTTCATTGATCAGTCCGAAGCTGAAGCAGCGGAAGCTTTGAGAACCGACTCCGGAATTTGAAGTCGGTCTCGTATAATTGAATTGGAATCTCCTAAAGGAAACGACGATGTCTGATGAGAAGCTTGTCCCGATTTACACCACCCGCGATATTTCCAAAGCTGACGTAATCCGTGCTGCACTCGAAGGAGAGGGGATTCGATGTGAAATGGAAAACGAGCACCAGGGAGGCTTTACCGGAGTCACAAAAGTGAGACTGTTTGTGCTCGAAAGCGATAAAGACAAAGCCGTCGAGTTTATTGATGTCCACGAAGATGGAGATGAAACCGACGACCCGGCGTAACTGCTCAACGACTAACAACTTTATGACGATCGTCGCTCAAAGCATGAGAGTCCTGCCTGTCAGCGGTCTCTCGTGCTGATCAACGATTCGGAGATTGAAATCCAGGGGATAGTATCTGTCAGTTCGGTTTCAAATGTTATCACCTTGGTCCTCCCACTCTGAGGCAGATCCAAAATTGGTGTTTGTATTTTGAGCGATTGCAAGCAATCCAGGATGTCCTGAAAGTGGCCTTCGCGGGCATGAAGAATATTGTAATTCTTCTGGTCCAGCGACCTGATGAGATCCTGCATTAAGTTGGATATCGCACACAGCGCGGCACCTTCCACACAGTTCAGCCAGTAATACACAGAAAAGACAGCATGCCTGATCGCGATGACATCCCCCGGATTTTCTACTCTGAATACACTGAACTCCCATTTGCGAAGTGCATTGATTGTGAATGTGATCTGTTTGAGTCGGAAACAGTCTACACAGTCGTGAAACACATCGTGGGGAAAGAGACTGTGTTCGAGATGGCAATTTGCATGTCGTGCGCGATGAAAATGCGCGAGCAATATTCGGAAGAAACATCTCGGAATATTCAGGCATACATTGAAACGAAACTTCGTGAGAAACTCTTGGCACGCATTCAGGCGTTAGAAGAGTCTGACCAGGAAGAATCGGAACTCGAAGAAGAAGAAGAGTTCACTGTCGAAGATGGATTGGCGGCTTGCTCGTTTTGTGGAGCCGATCGAGCGAGTACTCACCGTTATGAAATGGTCGGACTGTTTCAAGAAAACGAGCTGCTACTTGATTCGGGGCAGGGCATCAGCTTCAGTTCTCCCATGATGCTCTGTCAGGAGTGTAACTCTGAAGTAGGCAAGCTGATTTCAAAACAGACCCGAGACACCTGGGATCGATTCATTGAAGAACATTTCGATGGTCCACCCGGAATTGAAATTGACGGCCCAAAGGTGGAACCGCTCTTGTTTTAGAGCAGTTTGCTCTGCGGTGTTGCCCGTGAAGATGCAGCAGCTTTAATTTAGAACCAGTCCGAAAACCTCTGGAATCGTCGCTTTCCTCAACGTTTGAGAGAGCAATTTCAAGTTTCAGGACCAGCTCTAAAATTGTGGAGTCGAAATAAAAACAGCCCTGAGTTTTCTCAGGGCTGTTCGATTTAGAGCATCTTTCGAATTGGTTTGCAAAATCTGCCTCGTGGCGAACAGCATTTTTACTAGAGAAATGCGTTCTTCACGGGCACACGGTAGAGCAAACTGCTCTAGAACTCAATAAAGTTGATTAAGCGTCCAGGTAAGAACCGTAGTTTTCTCGGTATTCTTTCTTGACGACATTCATCACTTCTGGTGCGTTGGTCGCTTTCAAGTTTTTCGCGTCCCATTCGATTTTCTTGCTCTCACCGCTTGCAGCGGCCCAGACAGCAAGGTTGCCGAGCAGGATGGTTTCGGTCAACGGGCCGGCATACTTCGCGAAGTTGGACATCGCGTTTTCTCGTTTGCCGATGATCGATTCATGGAACTCCGTGAAGTGACCTGGAGATTTTTCAAACTCCATTTGAGGAGCGTCTTTTTGAGCAATCTCGGTCCCGTCGTTCTCGATCAGAACCCACTTATCTCCATAGTCTTCAAAGGAGTAAAGTGTCCGGTCTTCACCGACAATGATGGCGCCACTCTTGTGCTTGAATTTCACACCTTTGAGTAAGCTCTCATCGGGCATGTTTCCGCCATCGTACCAGTGGACTGGCATCGTTCCTTCGCCACTCGGGTGAGTAAATTCGAATTCGATTTTCGATGACTTCGGATAGCTGTCCTGATTGTGCCCGGTGCAAGCTGCCTGAATTGATTTTGGATTCGCCAAATTCAAACCGGCAAACGGCATGTTGAACGTATGGCAAGCCATGTCGCCCAATGCTCCCGTTCCGAAGTCCCACCATCCACGCCAAGCAAAGTCGTGATAAGCACCTTTACCGTATGGACGCTCAGGTGCAGCTCCAAGCCATAAATTCCAATGGAGGTTCGGTGGCGGAGTGGTTGCTTCGGGACGAGGTCCACCTTGAGGCCACACAGGACGGTTGGTGAAGATGTGTGCTTCTTTGATCCGTCCAATTTTCCCTGCCTTCAACAGTTCAGCTGCTTGGCGTAAGCCGTCTCTTGCAGTTCCCTGGTTGCCCATCATTGTCTTCACGCCTTTTTCTTCAGCGATTTCGACAAGTCGGCGAGCTTCCCAAACTGAATGGGTCAGCGGTTTCTGGCAGAAGCAGGCTTTGCCCATTTTCATGGCCATCGCAGCAGCGGGAGCATGAGTGTGGTCGGGAGTTGAAACCGTCACCGCATCGATTTTGCTGCCCATCTTGTCGAGCATTTCACGGAAATCGTTGAAGCGTTCAGCTTCTTTGAAACCTGGTCGATTTCCAGTTTTTGCGAGTGTCTTATCGTCGACATCGCAAATTGCGACGATGTTTCCGTGCTTCGATGCGTCTGCGGAGTCACTACTTCCTTTTCCACCAACTCCAATACAGGCGTAAGAAACTACCTCGTTCGCAGAGCGTTCTTCACCTTGTGCATACGCCTTAGGACTTCCAACATAAACGGCCGCTCCAATTGCGGCACTGGTTTGAAGAAAGTCGCGACGTGTCGTTTTATTTGGCATTCGAATTCCTCAGGTTCAGCATATAAAAAAAGTGCGAGATTTAAGAGCGTCGAACAGGCATATTAAACGCGCATGACAGCGAGGCTCATCTCTTTACTACGGTATAGAGTAGCGAAGCGAGTAGGGATTTTCACGCATAAAGAAATTTTAGAGTTGTAGCGGATGCTGCCTAAAGATTGCAGCATCTCAAGACAGTTCAGTGAGAAACGAATTGATTGAGAGAACGGGAGTTACTCTGAACAGGATTGATCAGAGCAATCTTCTTAATGAAGTGATCTCGATAGCTGTTTAAACGGCGTCATTTTTGACTGAGTTGGTGAATACAACGCCGTTTGTTGTCAATCTCTTTCGCGTTACTCAAGAACACTTTAGCCGTTGCCACCAACATCGTAGCTGGCAGCAATCGAAACAAGTTCTCGTTCCTGTTGATGATGTTGAATGAAGTTTGTCATCCATTCATTCAGGTCAGCAGAGACGTTGACGGCAATTCGTTGGAAATCGCCACCTTGTGTGAGTTGATCACGGAGTTGTTCAAGACGCTGAAAGAGCTTTGCGTAGCCTTCTTCCAGCTGCGCGACTTTCGAATCCCAATTTGGAAATCGATCCAGAACATCCTGAAGATATCCGTGATCGGATTTCAATGCGAATTCTTCTGGAAGGGTATCGAGCAGAGCGTCTAAGACAGCTTCCAGCCAGTGAGCGGTCTCACTGTCAGCTGGTTCATCCAAGAGATCTCGCAAATCCCCCAAGAGGATGTACTCTAACTCCGTACATTGTTGCAATCGCCGATTAGTGCTCATGCCAGCCTCCATATCCAGATTGTCAATTTGAGATGTGTTCTTCAGGAAAATCCATTCGTTCTTTGCCAGAATTGGCACACCACAGGATAAGTGAATGCTTGTGCGAAGTCAATAAAATGAGGTTATTTCACAAGCGAGCCGCCCGTTGATCGGACGTAACGGCGTGGTACGAGAGGCGTTGAGAGAGATGTTTGTTGAAGGCTTTCGCTGCGAAGAAGACGATTTTGCGAGTTCGCTGGTGACTCTGACTGATAGCCTGCGAGTTGTGTGTTGTTGACGTTCTGAGTTCGCAACTGTCGGACGACTGGGCGGATCGGAGTGTATTGGGACATCAGTCCGTGCCCATCTTGAGGACCTTCCAGTTCTCCATCGAGATAGGTCATGAACTTGGAGCTTGCATCGTGAATTATGACCACACGATTTTGTTGCTCGGGATGAGCAGGGTCACGAATGATGACGACGACTTCAGCTCCGCCGGTTTTCAAATCAACCGGGACACGGGGGGCAACGGGATCGACTGGTGTGCTGGCGACGAGTCCACCTTGATCGCCCGGCCATGGATTCGATGTCGGAGCAGGTTCGTGAGATGCAACTGGAAATGCGGAAGCAGGTGTAGCCGGCTCAGGCACGACCATCTCTTGTGGTGTCTGTGCGGGAACCGCTGGCTGCTGCTCCTGATACAGGAACGCGAGTTGGTTTTCCTCCAGAAGAGAATGAACTGCAAGCAAACCAGAATAGAGTCCACGGTTTCCTTCTTTGTCGGCAGCGATACAAACCCCGACGACTTCACCGTTCGAGTTGAACAACCCACCACCTGAGCGTCCACGAACTGGAAGTCCTGTACACTCGATGTTGTGTGGTCCAAGGTATTTGTCGATTTGAGTGACTCGAATCTGTTCGCGAGTCGGGTCATCGCCAGCACTGCAACCGATCCCGACAACGGGTTCCCCTGCGGCAGGAGCCCGCGAAGCTTTCGCAATCAACGCGACTGGTAACGGCTTGCTTGTGGAGACCGAAATCAGTCCGAGGTCAGCCTCTTCGTTGAAGTTCTCTAATCGTGCGATGTGCGTTTGCTTTTGGTTATTGATCTGCAAGTCGACTTCAATTTTGGCCTCATCGTTGAAGCCGCGGAAGATGTGGGCACAAGTCAGAATTTTGGCGATCCCTTCCTGAGAATGAATAATCGTTCCCGAACCAAGGTTGATCTTCCCATCGATAATGACACGGATACGGACACTGGAGTCCATAGGGTCGGCAGAATGGTTGGCAATGTTCTGGTTGGGAGTCGCTTCTCCCAGGCTCGTATCATTTCCGCGATAAGTGTTTTCATCACTCTTGCTGGAATTCCTTCCGAGTGAAAACATTTCCTTCAATTGCGATCCGGTTGAAGCTTGCTCTGACGTTCTGTTCTCTGCTGCATTTGCATTGGGGGATGTCTCAGGCATAGGACCAGGATTCCCCAGACTGACGTTGGGGACTCCATTCCCTTGTGCGATCGACGGACCAGAGGCCTTTGGAACTTTTGCGACGAGACGACGAAGATCTGTCTCTGTCATTGCTCCCGATTGGCGATGAGCTTCTTTGCCATCAACGACCAGCACAAACGTTGGCAAACTAGTGATGTTGAACTTGCTCGCAAGTTCCTTCTCTTTGTCGAAGTCAACTTTGCGAATTGGCAGGCCCTCTCGTTCTAACCGGGCGACAAGTGGAGCCATTTGTTGACAAGGCCCACACCATACTGCACTAAAATCGTAGACAATGTTGTCCGGATCTGCTGCAAATGAGAATGAGGCTGCGAAAGCGGATGCTACGAATGCAATACAGGACGCGAGACTTCGTGTCATGAGTGTATCTCCGTAAATCCCCCGCTGGTGTCGACGGAGGAGGAATGTGTTTTGATCAGCACAGATCAGAGGAAGCTGGATTCGACGATAGGATTCCGTTCTCGGTCAATCGAGCTGTGCGTCTTTGAGAAGTTGGACAAGCTCACCAAACTTGTGGAGTTGAGAGATTGAGGTCCCGATGGAACTCAAAGTAAGTCTGATTCCGTTCATGGTTTCCATCTGGCTTCCTGCCACTCTTTTGAAAGACTTACAATGCGGGATTGTTGAATCGACAATCGTGTCTGTCAACTGACCGCACGGGGAAACCCCCCGCTCATTGAGTTTGCCTGAGTCTTTCTGCTGGTGAATGTGTGATTTTGATTTTGGAAATTTTCAACCATCTGAATGATGGTCATGGCGTCGATGCCGAAATACGTAACAATGCAGGCTCCGTGCCACTTCGAAACTGGATTCAGAAATGAGTCGGAAACAATCTGGGGAATCTTTGGTAAGGTCTTCGACTGTAAAGGTTTGCGTCGTTTTTCTTCTGGGGGTTGGGTTGACTTGGGTCTTCTTCTGGCCGCTTTGGACCGGGGGCGGGCTGATGGGGGGGGATATGTACCCGTATTACTTCCCGCAAAAAGCGTTTTTTGCAGATTCTGTGAAGTCGGGCACAATTCCGCTTTGGAACCCATTTGTCGGATTCGGATATCCCACTCTTGGGGAATCGCAGACGGGAGTCCTCTATCCTCCAAATCTCCTCCTTTACAGCGGTTTGAGCGTCAACGCTGCTTATAACGTCTCTCAGCTTTTCCACTATTTGATCGCCTTCCTGGCGACTTGGGCTTTGGGGCGCCGTTTGGGGCTCACTGTTTTGGCGGCCACATTCACTGCAACAGCATTCGTTTATGGGTGGTTTCCAGCTCGCATCTGCCTGGAGTGGACGATTATCGGAGGAGCCTGGTTTTCCGCGATTTTGTGGGCAGCAACTGTTTATTTGCAGTCACAGAAGAAGTGGGCCCTCGTTGCAATCGGGCTGTTTCTGGGGATGGATCTGCTTGCTGGTCATTACAATATGGCTTTTATCACTCTGCTCGTCCTGGTGTGGTTCCCGTTCTTAGTGCATATAAAAGAAGAGATCGAAACTCTAAGGCCGACTCAGCAACTGCTCCCGCTTTTTCTTCTCATCGGCTGCGGATTTCTAATTGGTGCCGTTCAGTTGCTGCCTAGCTGGGAGCTCAAATCTCTCAGCCAACGGCAAGACGTGAATGAAAAATTCTCTCCGACCTATGGGAACCTTCCACCAGAAGCAATTTCACAATTGTGGCAACCCTGGGCTTGGCATGCTCAGGACGATTTGACTGATCATCTTCTTCGTGATGCCGGATGGCTGAACGTTCCCGCTGAAACGAATCAGGTGGAGGCCTTCATTTATTGCGGACTGTTGACCATCCTTTTAATTCTCTTGGGCTGTCTGGTTCCAAGTTTGCGACGTGGAAATCCTCTCCCCGGTTTCTGGCGTTGGGGGCTAATCGGATTGGGCGGGCTGCTCTTTGCTACCGGTTGGCCCACGTATTATTTGTCGGATGTCCCAGGATTCGGATTCTTCCGTGGACCCGGCAGATATTCTCTCGTTACCTGTTTCGCATTTTCACTAATGGCAGGAGGGATTTTTGATTCTCTGGTTCGAAAACTGACATTGAGCAGTTCCTCAAGATCGCTGCTTGGCTCAGTTTTGATTGGAATCCTGGTTGCTGATCTATGGGCTGTCAGCCGGCAATATGCTCCCGGATTTGGAGCCGCTTGGGGACGAAGCATTTTTTATGTCGTGATGGTCGATCATCCGCCGATCGCTGCTCGAGAGCGAAGTGAATTGCGAGACTTCTTTAAACAGGCTGGCGGGAACATTCGATTGTATGCACCGGGAGAGAATGTCCCGTCGATGTTAGGAGTTTCCTCGCTGCCGGTGTACCTCGGGTTGGGGCCGGAGATCTACGAAAAGGATCAGGTCCGCTTCGATTTCTCGACGGACAATGGAGCTGAGATTCAGGAGTCGGGTGACCGGTTGCGAAGCTTTGGTGTGACTCACTTACTTCTGGAAGCTCCAATCGACGAGGCAACCTGGAATGTGACGCTGCACTCCCAGTGGATCGACCTCATGCTCAACGGCGCCTTCGGACGCCGGGAACCGTACTACCTTTACAGACTTAACGACGCTCTTGGACGAGCGTATGTGGAAGGGCACCCGGAAATCGAAGTGAACGTCGATTCATCACCGAATGAAGTGGTCGTGACGTTCCAAAGTTCCGCAGAGACTCTTGATGCAGACGTCGTGCTGACCGATCTCAACTATCCCGGTTGGACCGGATATGAAAAATCTGCCGAGAAGCAGTCCCTCTTTCGTCGCCAGCATATTCAATTAGACGAACCTGCAAAGCAGGCTACGGTTCGTTGGAAGTATCAGCCGTGGAGTGTCCGTTGCGGTGCTGTTCTCTCAATCATCGGGCTGCTGCTGGCTTTCTTCTCTCCAAAAATCATTGAGAGAATCAAGCCTGTCAGCTCGAACAAAAACTAGAGCATCTTTCGAATTGGTTTGCAGGTTCTGCCTCGTGGCGAACAGCATTTTTACTGGAGAAATACGTTCTTCACGGGCACACGGTAGAGCAAACTGCTCTAACGAGACATCAAAACCAACATCGATCAGAACGATACCCGAGGGATTGTGGTGTGATCTTGAATTTCAGTGCAGCAATCCGGCTCAAGGGGAGTTGCTTATCCGCCTAGCTGTGCTAACCACCACGTTAAGGCGACGAGCAATCCGACGACGATCCATGAAATGATAAAACCAGCCATTCCGACGAAGCTTGGTGCTGGCAGCTCAATATCTTTGATCGGAATCAGTTTTCCAGTTTCTGGTGGGAGAGGATTCTCCGGCAAGGTGCAAGGTTCGTGGACCTTCTCTCCCGGCCGAACTGGCGTTCTTAGTAAGGTGAAGAAGTGCTCCAGCTTGCTTTCATCGGGACGCTTCGTGAGGAAACTTGTCACCAACCCAACTCCTGCACCACCTCCCAGATAGATGACGTACTGCCATGGAATGCTTGTCGCAACTTTGCCCTCTTTGAGCGATTCATACTTCGTGAAGGGGAAGTTGTCCCACAGCCATTCACGGAACAATCCGGGAAGATAGTCGATATTGCGTTGTAAGATTTTGGAGCCCTCTTCAGCTGTGGTCCAGTCGAAGGGAGAATGTTTTGTTGTCAGATACCATAGTCCGGCGGCGGTGAGTGTTGATGTCCAAACTGCAGCGGGCGTGTAGCCTCGCCAGATAATTCCGAACCAAAACGCGAGTCCAATGAACGCTGGCACAGCATTGACGTAACGGGTCAGCACTTGAATGGCATCGTCGAATTGGGACATCAGCAACAGCGACAAAGCGACAATTCCAATTCCGGAAAACCGCCCCACCCAAACCATAACCTTTTCCGAAGCTTTCGGATTGATGAATTTTCTATAAATATTTTCCGTGAACAGACCAGAGCCCATCACCATGTGGGCATCGCACGAGCTCATGATCGCTGCGAGCAGAGAGGCAAACAGTAAGCCAACAAGTCCCGGGCTGATTCGCGGGAGAATATCGTGAGCCGCGTATCCAAAAACGCTGTCGGCAAAATCTTTCATCTTGACTGGGTCAGCATTGAGCTCAGCCAAACGTTCAGACGAAATGAACCCATTGTCGGGAGTCAGGTAAATGATCACACACGCCAAGCCGGTAAACGTCCAGGCAATTGTGCAAAGACGTTTCATGAAGTTCCCGACCGTAAACCCGAAGCGTCCTTCATATTCCGTTTTCCCCGCACCGCAAACGCCCATGATGTGCGGTTGAACCACGATTCCAATCAACGCGTTGATTGACATCATCACGATATAAAAAATTGTGATCGGCTCTTTACCCAGGCTCTCTGCAAGTTCTTTCGTGAGCGTCATGCTAAGCATGTCCTCACCTGAGAAGCCGGGGACTCCTTGATGAAGTGCAGCGAACCCACCTGGAGCACCGGTAACCTGAGCGGCGTAGTACAACGCAAATGGGAGCAGGAGAAAAGAAAAGATGATAGTCAGGATCCCCTGGACGAAGTCGGTAATGACAGCAGCTCCCAGTCCGCCAGCCAGTCCGTAAATCACAAACATCACCGTCATGGCACCGACGGCATATTCCACGGGAAATTCCCCGCCGCTAAGGCCTGTGACCATCTTTGCGCCAAAGAAGAGCGATGCTGAAATGAACGTAATCGAGATACACATGCCGAGGATTGAATAAAGCAGCGACGTCGATGTGTCGTAGCGGGCTTCGAAGAAATCACTGGTTGTGAGCGCTCGCATACGTCGTAAAACAGGGGCCACAATCCAGTAGAACGGAGTCGCCCAAAGCCAAAGAAACTGATACCAAATTCCAGCGAGGCCGTTACGAAATGATCCTGCCGAAACACTAATGGCATGTTCGCTACTTGTTCCCGATCCGAACGCGAAGAACATCATGAAGACTTTGCCAAACCGACGTCCCCCCATGAAGAAGTCGTCAGAGTCGTTAACCTTCTTGAACGACCAGACTCCAAGTGCAGTGATGCCGAGCAGGTATGCACACAGAATGGCCCAGTCAGCCCAATGTAGCCCAAGATAGTGTGAGTTAGCTTCTAAGTTGGCAATCGTTTCAGCAGCGAACAGCATGATTTTTCCTGCAACATTTTGAGCCAATTTGAATTCAGAGATTTCCAGTGCTTTTCCTGGCCGTGAAAATTGCTTTCACGAGGTCATGGACTGTTCGCCAAGGACAGAAAAACAATTTTCGGAAATGCTCAAGGAATTACAAAATTGACGAACCCGGGAGGCATGGGACGGGAGCAGGTGAAACTCCCGTGATTACTGGGAGTCTGATTATCTTGCGGGGCTTGCGGTTAGTCTGAACATACGCAAGAGGATCTAGGTTGAAAGGATTTGCGGTGATCTCAATGAACGTCAGTCAGTCTGTTGGTGAGCGTTAGTAAGAATGAACCGCAGAGATGAAGTTTTGACATCTTGCATTCGGCACGAAAACAGGGCTTATTTGTGACGAGATGAAAGGCGAGTCGCTGGGGGAGTGTCGACTCAAGAGTCGATGTGGTCAGGGTCTTTTTTGTCGTCCTCGTCTGTTTCTTCCATGCCCTTTTTGAAGGAATTGACAGACATTCCCAAGCTCTTCATCGCTGACGGAAGTCGACTGCCAAACAGGAGCAGGACGATCACCGCAAGGATGATTAATTCAGGAGTTCCAAGTCCAAACATACCCAACATAAAACGTCTCACAAAACGGTATTCAGGTCATTGCCAGCGACAGGTGCGTCTGTGTCACAACATCGGCTGAGAACGAGAGTGTGCTCAGTTTCGAAGACACTTCTTCACAATGACTCATCGCAAACGCTAAGTGTATCGACGAATTCAACAAGACTCAAACAGGCAGACACGATTTTCTGTTGCTGCCGTTAGAAATCACGACACGATCTGCTCAAGATTTGAGCTTCTCAATAAAAAAACGTCCCCGATCTTCACCGGGGACGTTTTGACTTAAAGACTTTCGTGTTTCTAGAGCAGCCTGCTCTACCGTGTGCCCGTGAAGAACGCATTTCACTGGTAGAAATGCTGTTCGCCACGAGGCAGAACCTGCGAGCTAATTCGAAAGATGCTCTAATGTCCGTGAAACGTCCTTTTCGTGTGACGAGTCACTCATCTCCACGAGTCAACTCACGTACACCTTTTCAAAAACTTCAGTGGAGAAGTTTTGAAAGTTGTAGCGGGATCTGCCTTGTGGGTAGACGCTATTTCATGGACGTAATCGCTGTTCACGGGTAAACGGTCGAGCAATTTGCTCGACCTCACCCAATTACCAAAAAATCGGCTGCGTACTGATTAACCACCTTGCCAAAGCAGGAAGCGATCAGTGAGGTCTTCTCGTAAGGCTTGATATTCTGGGTTCTCCCAAACTTGCTTCAATGGGAAATCCTCCGGAACTGGTTCCCCGAGGAGTTCAAGAACCGCTTGCCACATCAGGATCGCCTTGATGGAATCTTCAACGGTGTCCGGCTCATCAACCAGCATGACATTACTGCCATCTTCTGCGACATACTGTTGAATGACTGAATCGAGTAGTGCCATTCCTTCTTCAAGGTACTTTTTCGCACCTTCGAAGTCCTGCACGTTTCGATACAACCGGCGACCTTCGGTGAGGTGATAGCGGGCTCGAGTCATTTCGTCTCGACGTTCGATTTCGCAATGACGTTTCCATTTATCGTAAGATGTGGTCTTACGATACATGTTTTGCCACTTTTGCTTGTCGGCAAGTGTCATTTTGTCTTCCTCGGCAAGTTGCTCGAGGACGTTATTGTCGTATTCGAGGATAATCGTGCCGCCACCGCTCGATTCGATTCGCTTCCGTCCGTAGATGTCGGTCCATTCGCGATAGGCGTCGCTCCAGTTTTTCTGGCTTTCGTTCGCCCATTGCTTGTAGACATTTTCACGTCGAGCAAGTTCCTCTTCGGGCTCGAGGTTGAGTGTTTCGATTTCATCGAGCTGGTCCGCCACTCCGTCCTGCTGATGGAAGCGTGCGTACTCCATCAGGCAACGATAGGGGTAGGCCACAAACAAGGCCTGGTCCATCCGATGCTGTTCCACATTCGGCAGTTCCAGTGTGTCGTTCGCTTTGAGATACCACTCACGGGCGACTAAGTAATTGTCGATTCCTTTGGGGTTGATGGTCTCATCAGGTCCTCCGCCCCAGATCTCAACATTCGGGTCGCTTAGAAAGAATTGGCGGTAAACTTCTTTTTCGTCAGCGACGCCGATCTTTGTTCCAAAGAACTGACCAGTGCTGAACTGTAATTCGGGAACTTTTTTGTTTCGTTCTGTTCCTCGAATCATGAACTTTGCCCCACGCTTCACCCAGTGATAACGATCTTTGACATCGTCGCACTCGGCAGAGACATTGTAGGTTAAGTTCCATGCCTGGTACTCCCAGACAGCCTTAAAGTGCGGCTGCAACAGGATGATGGACTCAACCGTTTCGGCGAGTTGGTTGAAGTTTTTCGTGGTCCGGTAGTGGTCGGCTTTCTGCCACAACCAACTCGCGGCAACTCCGCGCATCCCCAGTAGAACCAGGTTCCACGAGGCACTGGTTGGGTCAACATCACCGAGGCTGGACTCTCCCAATTCGTACTCAGTACGCAATTGGGCCAAAGTTCCTCCACGAGAGCCTTCGTTTCTTGTTCCGTCTTCCTTCAGGACCGCAGGGGTCGAAGGAGGACCCAGGAACAAAACCGGAATGAGTGCTAACAAAGCAACTCCGGCATAAAGCAGCTTTCGCTGCTGAACAGTAAGTTTGCTCATTTGTGCTCAAGCTCCCGTAATTGAAGACTAAAATAACCGAGAATAATTAATGGGAATAAAAATCCGAGAGTGATCAAAATGCTTGGCAGCAACGCTCCTGTCCAAGGGACGTCATACCCGTTGGCAGTGTATTTGTTCATGCTGAAAAAAGTGAAATCGGGAATGACAGAACGGACCACAAACAGGATGTTGAAGACTGTCTCGTCCAGCTTCTCTATAATATCTTTCGCAATTCCGAGGTTGTCGGGAAGGGGGGTTGTTTGATTCATCCCTGTGACAAGCCGGTAAATCGACTCCAACATCCCTCCACCAATGATCTTGCCGTCTTGTCTTTCCTGCTGCTGTTTGACTGCTTCATTGACGAATTCGTAGATCACATTTCCCATGATGATCATGGAGCCTGTGAGCAATGTTGAGACCGGTCCTTTGACGAAACAGCTCGATGTCGTTCCGATCGAGACGACCAGAACCAACATAAACGCCAATCCGATATTTGCTTTCAGATAGGAAGACAAGAAGGATCGGTCTTCCATTCGAACGAAGAGATCCCCTTCGGCGCAACCGATATACTGTTGATCGTCGATGCAGGCGATTTCAACGGTTAATGAACCGTTATCGATCAGGTCGTCGAACAGATTTGCGACTTTCGCATTCGCTCCGACCTCGTAGCTCTCCTGGTATTCAATCTCACCCGGAATTACGACGACTGCGAGTTCAGGGTCCTGTTTGTGTTCAGCAACAGGGTAAGATTTTTCAATCGGGATCCGCAATTTTGTGGTCGGATTGACGAGGGTGATTTGATACCGAGTCTGCTCTTCGATATCGCCCTTATATGTTCGGAACGCTTCAAACTTTTGCTCAAAGCGAATCTCTCCACGTTTTCTCAGCTCTGCTGTATCGAGGTTGTCAAACTTCCAGATGGCCCGCGCTTTTGAGAGCCCCTCAATATAACCCCGGTATTCCCAGATATCTCCAACGTTCGTACCTGTCTCCGAAGGTTGACCAGTGCGTGTGAGGAAAGAAAGGCTTCCATAGGCTGGTACACGCGCGATCAATTGGTCCTTCGCCTGTTGCGGAACCTGTCTTTGAATCCAAACGTATCCGAAGATCGAAGTGACGGCGAGAACTGAGAGTACAACACCGGAATAACCGACGATACGACCGATGACAATTTCGCTACGGCGAACAGGCTTCGTGACGACGGTGTGCATTGACTTCGCTTTGATATCTGCCGGAAGACCCCAGCAAGAAATCAAAATCGCCATCAGGTTTAGCAAGAAGTACATGATAGTCATCACGAATGTGATGTACGGAAGAGCGGGCTTTTCTGCGTCGGAACTGGATAGAAACCAGCCGCCGAACATGAACAGCAGCAGGAACAGAAAGCCAATCACGAAGGCTTTCCGACTAATCGCTTCTTTGATTGTCAGCGACGCGATGGCTCCGATGCGACCCGGTGAAAGACGTGTTAAATCACGGAATCCACGCTTCAGAGTATTCCAGAACACGCGAGGACCGGACGTCCCCCGGTATGCAAGCGATCCAGCAAAACCGGCTGCCAGGCCGATGACCGAACATGCCACAATAGCGATGACCCAATTCAATAACGCTGCGGCAACGTCAAAGGATGGTGGTTCAATAGACATGATTACCTCAGTCCGAAATGTTGTATGGGGAGAATTTCAACGGCACCAAGCGGAACTTAGGCGCTTTCGCTCGTTGGACGTTCGCCCGGTTCGAACCGACGTCCTGGTCGTGCTTCACTCTCAGCAACAGTTCGTAGGAAGAGGTCTTCTAAAGTCGAAGTCGGATGAGAAATGTTTTTCACGTCCGCTCCATGTTTTTTCAGTGTTTCTTTGACATCACGAATTGCTTCTTCACTCAAAGTGCTTGTCAGCAGTTGAGTCTCATCGTTTGAAGACAGCAGTTCCTGAACATTTCCGATCACTTTCAGCTCACCGCGGAAGAGGATCGCAATTCGGTCGCACACATCCTGAACATCTGCCAGCAGGTGGCTGCACATGACGACGGTTTTCCCCTCGTCACGAAGTTTCAGGATCATGTCCTTCATGTCCCGCGTTCCGAGCGGATCGAGTCCACTGGTCGGTTCATCAAGAAGGACAAGTTCCGGGTCGTTGATCAAGGCTTGAGCTAATCCAATTCGGCGCGTCATCCCTTTTGAATACTCTTTGAGCTGTCGCCGCCGTGCTTGATCCAAGCCGACTCGTTTAATGAGTTCATCGCTTCGTTTCCGGCGTTCCGCTTTCGACATCTTGAATAACCGCCCGTAAAATTCGAGCGTTTCATCCGCATTCAGGAAGCGATACAGATATGATTCTTCCGGCAGGTAGCCGATCCGTTCGTTTTTTTCGACGTCATGTGCGGGCTGACCCAGGATTCGAACCTGACCTTCAGATGGGAACAGGAGTCCCAGCAGAAGTTTCAAGGTTGTCGTTTTCCCTGATCCGTTCGGCCCCAACAAACCGAAAATTTCACCACGTTTGACATCCAGGCTTAAAGAGTTGAGAGCCTTGACTTTAGAGCGTCCCCAGAAGTCTCGATAAACTTTCGAGAGGTTGCGGATTTCGATTACAGAATCTGACATCAGTTCCTCTAGGTTGTTCGTGAACAGGAGCGGATGCTCCGATACAAAGAAACGAAAATAATATAAATGCGGAATCTGTCCCGAATTTGGAGCAGAAGAGTCACTGTCTCAATAATAAAAAAGATTGTGACACAAATAACACACGTACACTTTACGGATCAGACCTGGGACTTTCAACGAATTCGGCACCTCAACATCAACACCTTCGCATAAAATTTGCAGGTCCCCTCATAGCCACTTTCGTCGTCAGCGTTTATACTTCGCGTTCTGAAATTTCAATTCGATAACCCAGTCCACGCGGAGAATGCGTTGCTTGCTGGACCACTTGTCACCCGTGAACTCACTACTGACCCACGAAAACCGAAGCACTTCGGGATCCGAGCTGGCTATGCGGCAGCCCTGACTATTCTGGTATTCACAGGTGCGCAAGCGACATTTGCGCTCGCTCCGCCGCGTGGTTTAGGCGATATTTCCCGTTTTGGCGTCTTCATCTTCAACTTGCTCAGCTTTGTGCAGCTGGTTGTTGTTCTTGGGACGTCGTTGCTCTTCACAGCAGGAAGCGTGGCTCAAGAAAAAGATCGTCGCACACTCATTCTACTGTTAATGACAGATCTGCGGTCACGCGAGCTTGTGATCGGGAAAGCGATCGCCAGCCTGCTGCCGATTTTTGTGATGATTCTGGTCTCTGTCCCGATCTTCACATTATTGACTCAGCTGGGGGGAGTGACGTTCGAACAAGTTGTCTGGTTTGAGGCCCTCTGTTTTGTCACCGCATTGGCAGCTGGGAGTTGGGGGACGCTCGTCGCATACTGGAAAGAGAAAACTTTTCAGATCATTGCTATCACATTAATGGGGGCAGGACTTTTTTTGGGAGCTGTCGAGACGGTCGGTTTCTTTGGGGGAGAAGGCTCGTCGCTGGCCATGATTGCTGGTGCTCTCAATCCGTTTCGTGCACTTGGTGACATTCTTAATCCACTTACAAGCCAGCCAAGTGTTGCGATTCCGACAGTTCAAGCGTGGCCCGCAGTTGCAGGGTTGTTTGTGCTGGCATCCGGAATTTCGATCTGGACCTGTTTACGCGTTCGAGTCTGGAACCCGCCACGTACGATCTTTATTAAATCTGAAGAACTCAGTGCAGCTGATAAGACGAGCGAGGATCGCGAAAAGGAACCATCGCACGTTCGCGATTCACGCACGATCTGGGAGTCGCCAATTATCTGGCGAGAGATTTGTACACAGGCCTACGGTAAAAAAGTCGGACTCATTAAGGGAGCGTACTTTGCGTTCGCTGTGGCTTGCATCTTCTGGCTGCGGCAAATTCCTGAAGAGACCACATTCATGCTGGGAATTATCTCAGCACCTGGCTTGGCATTCACCCTGCTTTCACTGATCTCGTTCATTTTGATCAACGCTCAAGCGGTGACCTCCTTAACGTCCGAACGTGATGGCCAGACTCTGGAACTCCTGCTCGTCACGGAGGTCACAGCCAAAGAATTTATCTTTGGCAAGATGGGTGGTGTTCTCTTCAATATGAAAGAAGTGATTCTCGTCCCATTTCTGTTTGTGGCGATGTCCTGGATGCGCGGCGAGATGAATCTGGAGTCGCTCATTTTTGTCATCATCGGAAACCTGACACTGGTTCTGTTCGCCACGGCGCTCGGAATTCACTCTGGCTTGTCCTTTGAAAACTCGCGATCAGCGATCTTGAACAGTTTGGGGACTGTCTTCTTTCTGTTCATAGGAATTTTTGTCTGCATGATCTTGATTGTCGAAGCTCGCAGCTCATTCGAGATGCAATTTGTCCCATTCATTGCTTTCATCGGTGGGGGCAGCCTGGGACTGTGGATGTCACTTACGCATAAGAATCCTTCGACTGCCTTGTCGATTTGCGGATTGATCCTGCCGTTCATGACGTTCTACGCCATTGTCAGCTTTTTACTGGGGAATACAGCCGCTGTGCTGATGGCGGTTTTGTTCCCGTTCGGCTTCACGATTACTGCAATTCTAGTCCCTGCGGTGAGCGCTTTCGATGTTGCTCTTGGACGAACGACAACTGATCGAGGATGAACGAACTTTTCGCGACAGTCTCCGTGTGGCTGCCTGGGGCGCTCTTTATGAGCATGCTCATTCTGGCGTCGGCTTTTTTCTCGGGAAGTGAGACGGCATTATTCTATCTCTCCAGAGAAGAATTGCGTCGCCTGCATTCAGGGGGGGCAAGTGCGAGGCAGGCTGCGAAACTGATGCGTCAGCCAGACCAGCTACTGACGGTTGTTCTGTTCTGGAATCTGGTCATCAACCTGACTTACTTTTCCATCAGCCTGGTGACTGCCAAGCGACTTGTGGAAGCTGGCGCTCCGACGATGGCCGGAGCTTTCAGTATCCTTTCGCTCCTCGCCATGATCCTGTTCGGCGAGGTCGCTCCGAAAAGCCTTGCCGTATTATTCCGCAGGACGATCGCAGTTTGGGCGAGTTGGCCACTCTCTGGGGCTGTGCGTGTTCTGGCTCCGATCCTGCCTGTTCTGGGAGCAACAACACGCGGATTACGCAGGGCGATGTGGCCGCAATTGAAAGCAGAGCCTTATCTGGAATTGGACGATATCGAAAGAGCCATTGAGACTTCTGAGCTTGGCACAGAACTCGTTCAACTTGAACAAAAAATCCTCGGGCGAATTTTGCATCTTTCAGAAATGACGGCAGAAGAACTGATGCGTCCGCGCGGGACTTACGAAATCTATCAGTCTCCGGTGACCGTAGAGGATATCTACAATCATTCTCGGATGCCGGCCTATCTGTTGATCGGCGGTGAAGATAGAGACACAATCAGTTCTGCCATCCCACTTGATGAGATCAGTTCACTTCCAGAGCGAGATCTGGAAGCAATTGCGGAACCGGTCACCTATGTCCCCTGGTGTGCGACCGTGGCAGAATCTCTCAGCCAGTTACGGTCTCAACTGATTAGCATCGCTGTGGTGATCAATGAGTATGGGGAATCGATCGGCGTGATCACAGAAGATGATATTCTCGACACGCTTCTCGACCCGGAATCAAGCAGGGCAAAACGTCTCTTGGACCGTGAACCGGTTCGACGGCGAAAAGATGGAAAGATCATTGCCGAAGGGGTGACGACACTCCGCTATTTGTCGCAATGGCTCAAAATTGATTTCGAGCCGGACGAAGACAGGTTGCTAACCATCGTGGCGTTAATGCACGAATCCCTCGAGCGATTCCCCGAGGTTGGAGATGAATCGATTTGGGAAGGCTTACACTTTCGGGTCATCAAAGAAGGTGGACCTGGCGAACCGATTCTGGTTGAGGTCGCAAAGTATGAACCTGCGACCGACGACGAATCGAATTCTTCGTAAGAGAATTACAGTTTCTCTTGTCTCCGCGAAGATCTCTTTTATGACTTCAACTTTGATGGCTTCATAAACTGCAAGTCACGAGGCAGGACGTCCACATCATCAGGACTGATTCTGAAGTTGATCTCTCGACTACTGAAAAGAGTTCATTTCACAGGTTGCTGGCCCAGTGCTACGGGAAATGAACGAAAGTGCTCTTTCTGATGGCTGGCGTCGCGAAGAATCAATTTCCTTCGGGAGCAGCTTTTCCTCGCTCAGGTTGGTAGGTCCATTCGGGCTCACCTTTGAACTGGAACTCCTTCGATGTCGGGTCGAACTCATCTCCGGGGCGATAGAATCGTTGAACAATAATTTTCCGCCAGATTTCCGGTTCTTCAATCGTCCCTTTGTTTTCATACCCGTTTGAGAAACCTGTCATAAGGATTTTGAAGTGGTCGGTTTTGGGGTCAACACCCTTCCAGGTCGCCACACCGTAAATCCATGGCTGCTTTTCAGCATCCTCTGCCACAGTTTCCGGGAAGTCCTGAATCACTGAAACAGAGTTATTCAACGGCACACGTTCGATTCTCTCGATCTCTTTGATCGCGCCAGGCAGCACCTGGTCCGGGAGAATTTGATTCGGGATCTCAGTGTTGGGATCGTCGTAAGTCACGAGCGTAAACTGCGGGATAAACTGCATCGGTCCCGGCAAAGGATCAAGTTGGTTCACAGCGAGTGTGTCACTCCCCTCACGCGAACGAAGAGGGCGATTGATTGCACGCCAGACGAGATACCAGACTTCTGCTTTCTTGGCATCACTTGCTTTTGGATCAGCAGGATCGACCCAGGCAAGGCGGACCAGTTTGATCTGCACTTCCATAACTTGCAGCGATGGTTGTCGAATCACTTCTGCGTTCAACGCTGTCGAA
This sequence comes from Thalassoglobus sp., assembly GCF_048270125.1. Taxonomy (NCBI): domain Bacteria; kingdom Pseudomonadati; phylum Planctomycetota; class Planctomycetia; order Planctomycetales; family Planctomycetaceae; genus Thalassoglobus; species Thalassoglobus sp. Next base: position 79,786 of record NZ_JBLWTN010000025.1, read on the forward strand.
GGGATTCGTCGATCAAAGCCTCGCGTTAGCTGAGCTTGAGCATCGACTGCAAGAGTCAAGATCATCGCTGAAGTGAGTACAAAGCAAGATGAAAATTTCATTCTGTAACCATTCTCGGTCGAATGTTTGAGTCCCTGTCCGGAAACCTTGGTCGCGAAGCCTTTCATTTGGATGAAAAGCGGCAAGCAGGTTTTAGGATCAGTTCTAGAAAGATCGATTCATTATCCAAACTCCGATAGCCAGGTCAAACCGAACCAGCATCGAACTTCCCCTGTTTGGTTTTCGATGATAACTCAGTCTGGAAACCAACGAACAGGCCGACTTTCATCGATTGATGACAAACCTCTGGTCACGCTTCCAGTTTTTCCGGATTTGCAGAACCTGAATATGTCGAGAATGAAGCTTTGATGTGAAACATCCAAAAAAGCAGCAGGATCGACACAACCGCTACTTTACCACGCATTCGTGATTCTCGTGTTCGTGCAGGGCATCTTTCATCACTGAAATGGCGACTCTTCTCAATGTCAATTAATTCCCCCAGTCATTCTCCGGAGACTAAGCGGGCGGCATCAATTGGGGAATCTGTCGAGTCCAGATGAGCCCTGATCTTCTCGGTGAATCACTTATAATCCGAGTTCAGCTTTCACGGCAGCGAACTGTTCCAGCGCGAACTGCAAATCTTCTCGCGAGTGTGCGGCGGACATTTGGGTTCGGATTCTTGCCTCTCCTTTGGGGACGACGGGGAACGAGAAACCGGTGACGTACACTCCTCGTTCGAGGAGTTCATCCGCCATACTGTTTGCCAAGGCGGCATCGCCGAGCATGATCGGGACGATAGGATGTTCGCCGGGGAGGACCGTGAAACCGAGTTTTTCGATTTCAGTTCGGAAGAAAGTTGTGTTCTCTTTGAGCTTTTGAATCTGAGATTTGTCTTCGCTGAGGAAATCAAGGGCTTCAATGGCAGCAGCCACAATCGGGGGAGCGAGAGAGTTTGAGAACAGGTAAGGACGTGAGCGCTGTCGCAACCAGTCAATGATTTCTTTACGACCAGATGTATATCCTCCACTCGCGCCGCCGAGGGCTTTGCCAAGCGTTCCGGTAATGATGTCGACCCGGTCCATGACGTCGCAATGTTCATGTGTCCCGCGACCGTTTTCACCGACGAACCCGACTGCGTGGGAATCGTCCACCATGACAAGCGCGTCGTACTTCTCTGCTAAGTCACAGACTGATTGCAGGTTGGCAAAATACCCATCCATCGAGAAGACGCCGTCTGTGGCGATCAGCTTGAAGCGAGCCGACTCAGCCTGCTTGAGTTGCTCCTCCAGATCGTGCATGTCGTTATTTTTGTAACGAAAACGCTGTGCTTTGCATAAGCGAATGCCATCAATGATGCTCGCATGATTCAAGGAATCAGAGATGACAGCGTCCTGATCTGTGAGAAGCGTTTCGAACAGGCCGCCGTTGGCATCGAAGCAGGACGAATACAGAATCGTCTCTTCCATGCCGAGAAAGTCGGACAGTTTTTGTTCAAGCTGGTGGTGAATCGTTTGCGTTCCGCAGATGAAACGGACCGATGCCATCCCGAATCCCCACTCATCCAAAGCTTGTTTAGCGGCTGCCACAATTCTCGGATGATCCGCCAAACCCAGATAGTTGTTCGCGCACAGATTCAAGACTTCTCGCTCTGCAACAAGAACACGCGCGTTCTGCGGCGTCTGGATTTTGCGTTCTCGTTTTTCCAGTCCCTGTTCGCGGACTTCTTCGAGTTGTTTTTGTAATTGCTGTTGAATTGAGCCGTACATTGGGAGTTCCTGATTTGTTTCGCTGGTCGCTGGAAGTCTCCAGCGAAACGGGTCTATGCCTCTGACAGTTCCAAGTTTTGCATCTTGGATGACTTTTCAGAAGTGACAAGGTCTGCTTTGCCCGGAAAATCGTCATCAGATCGCAAAGAGGCGTTTCGCGTCAAGGTGCAGCTGGATCTGTTCGAAATTTCTCCCGGTCCGATTATTCCTCGCCACCTCGACCAGCGGCTTCGATTTGTCGATCACCTCTGTCAGAGTTCTCGGGAGGTGTGAAAAGGGTGTGTTTTGTAGACGTATCGCTAAAACTGGTTGTCGTTGTGCAATTCGTAAGTTTCGTCAGTATTCGTGCGACCCGCAATGATGGCAGGTTTTTTGATTGTGAACTGGGCTCTCTCAGTTCTTGGTCGACTTCGCTGTCCGAGTAAATCTAGAGTCCTAGAACACAGTCTCTTCGCTCTGATGCCATCTCAATTGTTTCGATTGATGATTTGATTGTCTTGATGGCTGAGCGGTTTAAGAACCTGTCCGGTGACCGATGCTGTGAAGGCTTTCTCGCAAATCGAGGAAGCAAACTCAGGGTTCGGATTGTTTCCGGACGACTCAGGTTGCAGCAGACTGAGGGTGTCTCAAGCTTTCTCTTATGATAAGTTCCGTCCCATGAGTACAGTCCTTGAAGACGTTGATCAACATCCGGTCGAAGAGACTCCCGTGACCAGACAATACCAAACTGAAGATGGACAACCGAATCTCGCTCTTTTGGAGGATCGTACTCCCGAAGGGCTGAAAGCCTCTAGTGCTGTGACGCTGATTATCGGCGCGCTCGGGACGTTGTTCGTTTTGCTCAATTATTCGCCTTTGTGGCATACCGATTTCTGGGGACATCTCCTTTATGGGGAATGGATCTGGTCTCACGGTGCGCTTCCCAAAACAGAACCGTTCATGCCTCTTTCAGTCGGTATGTCATTGACTGACACTGCCTGGCTGAGCCAATTGATCGGCTATCTCACGATTGAACAGTTCGGAGTGCCGGGAATTCAATTCCTGTATGCCTCGTCGATTGTTTTTGTCGCTGGCTGTCTGGCGTTTTCGCTTTATGCCCGGACTCAACACGCCGCTATTTCATTGCTGGCAGTCTTCTTGTTCTACTGGGCAGATTACCAACAACTGGCAATCGTCCGCCCTCAACTGACCGGGATGATGTGCTTCGCTGCGGTTCTGGCGATGGCGACATCTTTCCGTTGGCGAAAATGGTATTACGTTGCGATTCCTGCGATCTTCGCGATTTGGGCGAATCTTCATGGCTCGTTTATCGTCGGCATTGTGACGCTCGGGGCGTTGACCGTCGGTCGCGCAATCGATGTGCTGCGTCGAACCAGAAACGTCAAAATGGTGCTTGCAGAGTCGCGGACACGGCAGTTGTTTATTCTGACCGAACTCGCAGCCGCGGCGGCATTGCTTAATCCATACGGAATTGGAATTTATCCAGCTGTCTTCTCGATCTCCGGTCATCCGAACATGGCCGGAGTGATTGAATGGGAGCCGCTCACTTTGCGAATGAAACAAGGTCAGGCGGCTGCGGTCCTCGCTCTCAGTTTAATCGCGCTGTATCGGCTCTCACCGCGTCGCGTGACGACAGGGGAAGTCCTGTTGTTAGTCGGCTTCGGAGTCGGGGCGATGTGGACTTCAAGGATCATTGTCTGGTGGGCACCTGTCGCTGCCTACTATTTTGGACTTCATGCAGCAGCGGTCTGGCGAGTTTGGATGAAGTCGCGACCAGCTGCACCGAAACGAGGCGGATTGTACTCCGTTTCCATTCTGGGACTGTTGTGGATTTTCTTTGCATACACACCGTTTGGAGGCACAGTCCTCCATGGCGGCCCCAAGACTCCAGAGGAAGCTCAGAAGCGGTTTGAAAAAAGTGTTTCCCGGTCGACACCTCTCGAAGCTGCCAAATACCTGAAGCAGCATCCACCACAAGGGCAGATTTACAACACGTTTGACTGGGGAGATTACCTTCTTTGGGCAGGTCCAGAGAACTTGCAGGTCTTTGCTGCTTCGCACGTGCATCTCATCCCTGAAGAAGTCTGGGAGCACTACAACGCCGTCTCCCATGGCTCGTCATCATGGCAAGCAATTATGGATCGTTACAGCGTGAACACGATTGTTTTGAGGCCGAGCAGGCATCCTGCACTGGTTGATCGAATCAAGCAGGAAACAGAGAAATGGAAGACGGCTTACGAATCCAATACCACAATAATCTTCGAGCGTAAGAATCCGATTTAAAGCAAAGTCAAGATTGCTCTTTACGTTCTGCTCGCCACGAGGCAGATCATCTATACAGCGTTTGGAATTGCGCTGCATCTGCTGAACACTGACTCAACTTTTGAGATCCTCAAATGAAAAAGAAATCAACGTTCAAAACATTCAGCATCGTGCAGCTTCTTGTTCTGGGAGCATTTTCGATCGCGTTGATTGTCAGCAATTCACAAGCTCGGACTGATTTGAAGGTTCAGTTTCTCGGGAAGGAACCGTTCGTTCCCGTTCCTATCCCGCGTGAAGAGCCGGTGCAGATCGAGCGAGAATATAATCGGCCTGATCTTGTTTCCGATGAAGCGTTGGCGGCCGTGTTGGAGAAAATCCAACCACGTTTTGATCATACTGAAATGAAGCCAAACCACATCGAGCACGCCTTGCGGACTTGGGGAGTGAAGGCGACATTTCAAAATCCGAACGCAGTATCTGGTCAAGAGATGCTCCGGTTCCTGACGGACCACAGTGTGTATATCGATTCCTGGGGAGAGAGGATGAAAAATTTTCCCTTGCTTGAAGAGAAGCCGACAGGCATCCGCGTTCGCTGGGGAAAAGAAATTTGTGCGTCGTATCATCACGATCATCTGATTGCTTGCGTAACGGAAGCGGGAGCCAGATTGGATACTCCGGTCTATGGACCGTCACGTTCTGACCATACTCTTTACGATGTCGTTCAGGAGTCTCTGCGAGACTTCCGGCTTGATGAACGCGAAGTCGAGTGGACCGCAATGGCCTTCGGATTGTGGATTGCCCCGACCAATGAATGGGTTGGGGACGGCGGTCGGAAGTATTCGTTCGACCTGTTGGCGAAACGTTTAATGCGCGGCCAAAAAGAACTGGGCGTTTGCAGCGGGACTCACCGCGTTTACTCGTTGGTGCTCTTGATTCGTCTGGATGACAAGTTCGAAAACATTCTCAGTGATCCTGTTCGCGACACAGTCTACGCGCATCTCGAAGATGTTCGAGATCTGATCATCGTCAGCCAGTTTCCTGACGGTTCATGGCCGGGAAACTGGCCAGACGGAGCAGAAGCGGTGAGCAATCCAAGCGACGAAGATATTTATAAGAAGGTAATCGCTACTGGGCATCATCTGGAATGGTTGTCGATTGCTCCAAAGGATCTTCATCCACCGGATGAGCAGATCAAAAAGGCGGTTGACTGGGTTGTGGCAACGACGAAGTCACGGACCCGCGCCGAGATCAAACAGCGATACACTTTCTTCAGCCATGTCGGATCTGCTCTTGCCAACTGGCGACAAGTCCATCCTGCAGATTTCTGGCACGAATGGGAAAGGGAACATCCCTACGATCCAGCACTTGAAGATGATGGCTCAATTCAGAAGAGCGAGAAACAACAAGCAAACGCTGAAGAGCATTAGAGCAGGAAATAAGGTGTGCTATGCGGACCGAATACGTTGACGGTTGGATGCAGAAAGATCCATCGATTTAATGTTCTCTCCAATTATAATTCAACTCGAAATTCGCCCTCAAACAAAACACACCAGCCTAAACCTGGTGCGCATGCGGCGGCTACTGTCCCTTGGGATGTCCTCCATGGTCGTGGTGAAAATTCTGTGATTGCCGCTTAGGTTTATTCGACGCAACATCTTGACGCATCACAACTTTCCTCTTTTCTGTTGA